>JBEDHF010000057.1:0-2802 GCA_041174245.1 Cyanobacteriota bacterium | reverse complement strand
GGGATGGCGACCGCAAGGGTGCGGCCTGCTCAACGGCCCTTCATGCTCAGGCTGATCACCGGTTCAGGCGCTTGCCAGGGTCAGGTTCACGACCGCTTGATCTCCTCGTCGCCCGCCCGACGTCCGCCCCGTTTCCGGTGCCCCGTTCCCCTGGCTCCAGGCTCTACTTCCTTTCCTCCCCACTAGCGCAGCGATGAAGTTCACGGTCGCCGATCTGCTCGACCAGCTCTCCACCGAGGAGGTCACCCCCCTGGCGCGGGTTGAGAAGGCCCTGGGCCTCAGCCTCAAGGCTGACAAGCAGCTGCTGCGCATCGGCCTTGATGGCCTCAGCCGCCTCGGCCTGGTGGAGGAAGGCGACGCGGGGCTGAAGCGCTGTGAGGATCCAACCCTGGTGCCGGCTCGCCTGCGCTGTTCCAGCAAGGGATTCTGTTTTGCCCTTCGCGATGACGGCGGCGAAGACATCTACATCCGCGACCATCTGCTCAACCACGCCTGGAACGGTGATCGCGTTCTGGTGCGGATCACCCGCGAGGGAGGGCGACGTCGTTCCCCGGAGGGCGGTGTGCAGTGCATTCTCGAGCGAGCCACCACCAGCCTGCTGGCCCAGGTGGAGCAGCGGGAGGAGCGGCTGGTGGCCGTTCCCCTCGATGAGCGCCTGTTGGCAGCCGTTGAGCTGCCGGCTGCCGATGGCGTTCACCTGAACCAGGAGCAGGAATCGGTCGTGGAAGTGCGGCTGGATCGCTTCCCGGTGGCCCAGTTCCCACCCCAGGGACATGTCGCCCGCAGCCTGCCTGTGCATGGGGGGCCCGCCGCTGATCTCGATCTTCTGCTCACCAAGCACGGGCTCCAGGACCGCTCCGAGCCCCCGAAGCTGACGCTCAAGGCCCCGGCGGCCAAGGACCGTCTCGATCTCACCGCCCTGCCGACCCTGCTGCCGCTGGCCTGGACCGCCCCGGAGGCCCCGCAGCTGCCAGCGCTGTCGCTTGAAGCCCTCGACGATGGATGGCGGCTGACGGTGCATGCCCCGGCCATCGCTGAACGGTTGGGTTCCGGTAGTGCCCTTGAGGCCTGGCTCCGCGATCAGGGTGAAGCGATCTGTCTGGGATCCCGTTGGCTACCGCTGCTGCCGCCGGCTCTGGCCAAGGCGGCTGCTTTCGTCGTTGGCAAGGAGCAGGACGCGATCTCCGTGGCCCTCGAGCTTGGCCTCGATGGATCGTTGCGCCATTACGCCTTCAGCCGCAGCCGGATCAAGCCCAAGGCGAGCGTTGATGCAGCGGCCCTGCAGGCCCTGGCCGAGCGCAAGCCCAAGGCGCGCACGATGCCGGCGGCCCTCAAGGGCCTCAAGGACCAGCTGCCGTTGCTTGAGCAGCTTGTGGCCCTGACTTCCCTGGTGCGTCAGGCCCGTCTGGCGGCGGGATCGCTCGATCTCGATCTGCCGCTGCCGGCCCTCGACCCCCTCGGCGATCTGAGCATTCCCGCCCCGGATGCCGGCGTGTCCGGCTGGCTGATTCAGCTGAGCGACCACCATCCGATGGCCCTGTTGCGGGAATCGGTGCTGCTGGCCCATCGCGCCCTCGGGCGTCATCTGCAGGCCCTGGGTCTGCCGGCTCTGTTCTCCGTCAATGCCGCTGCCGATCCCGCCGATGTGAACGAGGTGGCCAAGGCCGCTCTGGCCTTGGAGATCCCCCTGGAACTCAGCCCCGACGGCAACGCCTCTGCCGCTGAGCTGGCCGCTGTGTTTGCGGCCAGCGATCGCAGCCGGGTGCTTCAGCAGCAGCTCACCGACACCTTGCAGCCGGTGCTTTACAGCGACGAGGCCGCTGGCCACGCCGCCGCCGGCGAGGCGCAGGCCTATGCGTCCTGGTGCTGCCCGACGCTGCATTTCGGCGATCTCTGGAACCAGATGCTGCTCGTCAGCCTGCTGGCGGATGGCAAGGACCGTCCCAGCGTGCGCCACAAGACCACCGTGGATCTGGCCAGCGATCAATGCCACGGCGCCATCGACTGGCCCTTGCTGACACCGACCCAGCTCGGTGTCTTCCAGCAGGCCCTCAGTCAGGGGCTGGCCCAGCGCCTGAACAACCGCCAGCGGTTTCAGACGGATGTCCAGGCCGATGTTCTGGCCATGGCCCAGGCGCGCCAGGCCGAGCCGCTCACCGGTCAGGTGGTGACCGGCGTGATCAGCGGCATCCAGAGCTATGGCTTCTTTGTGGAGGTGCCTCCCTCCCAGGTGGAGGGCCTGGTCCATGTCAGCGCCCTCAAGGACGACTGGTACGAGTACCGTTCGCGCCAGAACCGCCTCGTCGGGCGCAAGAACCGCCGCACCTACCGCCTCGGTGATCCGGTGGAGGTGGAGGTGCAGAAGGTGGATGTGCTCCGCCACCAGATCGATCTCGCTGTGATCCTGCCGGAGGGCAGTGAGATCGACGATCTGGCCCCGTTCCCCGATCAGGCCTTTGCTGAAGCGCCGATCGCGTCCGAACCTGAGCGCGCTGAGGACAGCTCCATTGCGCCGTTGGCTGAGCAGGCGAGCTCCGACCAGGGCGACCAGCCGGCGGCGGCGCCGGCCAGCGGATCGCGCCGGCAGGGGCGCTCGGCTGGCGGTTCTGGCCGGTCCGGAGAGCGCCGCAGCCGTGGTCGATCCGCGCGTGGCAGTGCCGCTGAGGATGATCCGGATCTGTTTGTGCCCCTGCCGATCCTGACGAGCGAGGCCTGAGGTGGCCCCGATCGTTCTGGCGGTTTCCGGGGCCTCGGCGCAGCCGCTGGCCGAGCGGGCCCTGCAGCTGCTGTTGGACGCCGATG
>JBEDHF010000056.1:0-4328 GCA_041174245.1 Cyanobacteriota bacterium | reverse complement strand
CGCTTGAGGAGAGCAGGGCGATGCCATCGGCTGAGGCCAGAGGGATCGGGGTGGCTCGGCCTGGCGAGGCCTGGCTTGACAGGCCCAGCCAGGCCAGAGCGAGGCTGACCAGAAGCTTGTGGCCCTGGAGCCGCTTTCGGCGCTGGCGATCGCCTGGGGGTGACCACCTGCAGAGCACCGCTTCGTGACCCCCTATGTCAGACACGGTTGATCAATGGAATCAGCGCTTCCACTCTGGCGCCATCGCGAAGCTGCAACCATTCGCCGGCCCCGTGTTCGTCCTGTTCCGTCAGGTCCAGAGGCTTGAAGCGGAGGCTGTCACCGCCTGTGATCAGGGCTGAGATCACGCCCTCAGCCACGGCCTGCAGGTCCACGACCCTGTCGTTCCGTTGCTGGAAGCGCAGGCCGATCTGGCCGAGATCGCCACGCCGACAGGAGCGGAGACTGTTCACCGCCAGGCGCTTGATCTGGCCGGTTTGCGTGGCCAGCAGCACGGAACCATCGGCGCTGGCTGCGGTGGCGCCCACCACCGTTTCCCCCGGCAGGAGCCGCAGCAGCATCGGTCCCTGGGCCGTGCGGCCCATCAGGGGCAGGTTGGCCTCGTTCACCGTCAGGCGCAGGATCCGGCCGGTGCTGCTGGCCACGAGCAGGTCGCCGCCATCGCGGCAGCTCACCACCCGACGCAGTTCCACGTTCTCCTTCAGCTTCAGCACCGTGGCAGCACGGCCGGAGAGCTCGAGGAAATCTTCCAACGGCAGCCGCTTGAAGCGGCCGTCACTGCTGAGCAGTCCGAGGCTCATCCCCTCCTGGTTGGTCGGCAGTGGCACCACCTGCACCACGCGCGCCCCGGCCAGGCTGTCGGGCAGGAAGCGCTCCAGGCCTCCCGGTTGCTGGGCGGCGAACTCCCAGCGCAGCAGGGCCACCCGCCCATCGGCGCTGAAGGCGAGCACAGCCGGTTGGCTGGCGGTGGGCAGCACCAGCCGCACCGCTGCCGGGTGATCGCCCTGGGCCACGGGCTCCTCCAGGTGCAGCCGGCCCAGCATCTGCGGCTGCACGATCTTGACGGCGCCATCGGTCTGGATCAGCAGGCGGCTGTCGCCGGGCAGGGCTTCGAAGGCCTGTTGCCGCTGCAGTTCAGCGTTGGGACGCACGGCTGCGGCGCGCTTGGCCACCAGTTCATCGCCGCCTTCCACCAGGCGGGTGCGACGCGGTGTGGCGTGGCGTTTCTTCAGCGCCTTGAATTCGCTCACCATCGACTCGAGTAGGGCGTCCCTGTTGTCGAGCAGGTGGTGCAGACGGCTGCGTTCCTGGCGCAGATCCTCGGCTTCCTTGCGCAGGCTTTCCTGCTCCAGGCCGGTGAGGCGGCGCAGCGGCATCGCCAGCACGGCATCCGCCTGGCGCTCGGTCAGGTCGAGGTGCACCTGCAGGCTGGCCTTGGCGGAGGCGGCATCGCGAGCGTCCTGGATCATGGCGATCACCCTGGCCAGATCGTTCAGGGCCTTGATCAGACCCTCCACCACCTCCAGTCGGTCTTCGCAGCGCTTGAGGGCGTGACGCGTGCGTCGGATCAGCGTCAGCTCCCGGTAGGAGAGGAACTCCTCGAGCATCCGCCGCAGGCTGAGCTGGACCGGTTGACCGTTGACCAGGGCCAGCAGGATGGCGCCGAAATTGCTCTGCAGAGCGGTGCGGCGCTGCAGTTCCGCCAACACCTTCTCGGGATCGGCATCCCGCCTCAGTTCAACGACGACCCGCATCCCCTCGCGATCGCTCTCGTCGCGGATGTCGGCGATGCCGCCGATCTTGCCGTCGTTGACCTGCTCGGCCAGTTTTTCGATCCAACCGGCTTTGCTCAGTTGGTAGGGCAATTCCGTGATCACCACAGCGCCGCGACGATGGCGGCCCTTGCCGGGTTGCACCTCTTCGATGTGGGCCACCCCCCGCATCGGGATGCTGCCTCGGCCAAGCAGGTAGGTGTCGCGCAGGCCGCTGCTGATCAGCACCTCGCCGCCGGTGGGAAAGTCGGGACCAGGAATCAGTTCCAGCAGGCGCTCGTCGCTGAGCTGGGGCTTGCGGATCAGGGCGATCAGGGCGTCCACCACCTCGCCGAGGTTGTGGGGCGGGATGCTGGTGGCCATGCCCACGGCAATGCCGGTGCAGCCATTGAGCAGCAGGAACGGCAGCTGTGCCGGCAGCACGGTCGGTTCCTGCTGGGAGCCGTCGAAGTTGGAGGCGAAATCGACGGTGTCGCTGCCGATCTCGTCGAGCAGGGCCTCGTTGGCGATCGGGGCCAGCCGGGTTTCCGTGTACCGCATGGCGGCCGGTGGATCGTCATCCACGGAACCAAAGTTGCCGTGGCCATCGAGCAGCGGGTGGCGGCTGGCGAAGGTCTGAACCAGGCGTACCAGGGCGTCGTAGACCGCCTGGTCGCCGTGGGGGTGGTACTTGCCCAGCACATCACCGACGACACGGGCGCACTTGCGGTACGGGCGATCCGGTGTCAGACCGAGTTCGTGCATCGCGAACAGGATCCGGCGCTGCACCGGCTTGAGGCCGTCGCGCACATCCGGCAGAGCCCGGCCAACGATCACGCTCATCGCGTATTCGAGGTACGACCGTTGCATCTCCTGATGCAGGGCGATCGGCTCGACCCGTTCGGGGCTGGTCTCTTCGGGGCGCTCCTCGGCCATCCGGTGCTGGTGTCAGAGGGCGGAATGTGCGCGTCAGCCTACAGAGAACGGCTGATCATTCCTCGTCCTGGCTGGATCCGGCATTGGCCTGAGCCCGCTCGACCACGGCCCGCAGTTCGCTGCGGTTCAGCAACCGGGCGGTGGCGGCGCGCAGTTTCGCGCCCCAGAGCTGCTCCTGTTGGTGTTTCGCCAGCACGTAGTTGGGATCAGCATCGAGAGCCTGCGTGGCCAGGTTGATTGCTTCGTTGGCGCCGCTCTGGCCCTCGGCAAGCAGGGCCGCTGCCAGGGCCAGGCTCGGTTCGGCAGCACCGGGCCGCAGGCGCAGGGTCTGCCGCCAGCGTTTGATCGCTTCCTTGGTCTGACCGCGCTCGAACAGCACCAGCGATTGGTTGTTCACCGCTTCCCAGAAGTCCTTGCGCAGGGAGGAGGCCCGCTCAAAGGATTGCAGGGCCTGGCCGGATTGCCCCAGCAGAATCTGGGCATTGCCGAGATCGAAATAGGCACCAGCGTTGTTGGCGTCCAGTTCCAGGCCGCGGCGCAGCAATGGAATCGCCTGGCCCGGCTGGTTGTCCCGCAGGGCCAGGGAGCCTTCCGCAAACCAGATGCCGGCGTTGCGTGGATCGAGCTGCTTGGCCCGGGCCAGGGCCACCGCTGCCCCCTTGTTGTTCTTGCTGCGCAGTTCCGCTTCTGCCAGCAGGCCCCAGCTGCGGGGGTCCTTGGGCAGAAGCTGGGTGCTGAGGGCAGCCAAGCCTGCCGCATCGCCGGCCTGGCCCATCTGCAGCAGTCGGGAGGCGGCCTGGGCCAGGCCGATTCCTGCTCCTTCCAGGGCTTCATTCCTGGGGACGTAGGTGTAGGGCACCACGGCGCCGGCGCCGCTGGCGCTGACGATGGTCAGACCGAGGGCCAGGGGTGCTGCTGCCAGAGCTTGAAACCAGCGCCCAGCCATCGATGCCGTTCAGGGTCCCTTCAGCCTAGGCAGCCTCCCTCCTGGCAGCCTGACTCAGGCGCTGGAATCGATTCTGTAGACGCTGCAGCATCGTCTTCGTTGTCGCTCAGATGTTGATGAGCGGCGATTGCTTCGGCATTGCGTCGCCACATCCAGGGTTTGATCCGTCGCATGGCTGAGGCGCGCAAGCGCTCATCCCAGGTGGCATCACTCCAGCTTCTGGCCTGCTCCAGCGTCAGCGAGAGCATCCACGGCCGGGGTTGCAGTTCGGGATCACGGCTCGCTTCCAGTGGCGCCGCGTTCCATGGACAGACCTCCTGACAGATGTCGCAGCCGGCGATCCAGGGACCCATGGCTGCCGTGATCGCGGCAGGAAGGTCGCTGTCGCGGTTCTCGATCGTGTGAAAGGCGAGGCAGCGCCTGGCATCGACCACGAACGGTTCGACGATCGCCTGGGTCGGGCAGGCGCTCAGGCAGCGGCTGCAGCTGCCGCAGCGCGGGATGGCCGGTGGATCGGCCGGCAGCTCGAGCGTGGTCAGCAGATGACCAAGCAGCAGCCAGGACCCCCGGCGGCGATCGATCAGGTTGCCGTGCTTGCCGATCCAGCCGAGCCCCGCTTCCTCGGCCCAGGCTTTGTCGACCAGGGGAGCGCTGTCGACGCAGGCGCGCCAACCCACCCCGGGCACCTGCTGCTC
>JBEDHF010000055.1:0-3504 GCA_041174245.1 Cyanobacteriota bacterium | reverse complement strand
CGGTTGTATTGAGAGAGGCCAGCTCAGTGCAGCCCGGGCCTGATAGACATCAGGTCAGCTCGATGACCGAACCCGATGGCCGTGGCTGCTCTCTTCCGTGCCCTGCCCCTGGCGCTGCTGCTGCCGGTGGCCCTGCTGGCGCCCTCCCGCGCTGACCCTGGGCCGGCCTGTGCCGGCACCCTGCTCCAGCTGCAGGTGGAGGAGAGCGGCACCGCCGCCTTTGATCGCTTTCGCTTCGATCTGGGGTTGGAGGCGGAGGCCAGCAGCCAGCACGCGGCAATGGCGCTCCTGAACAGCCGGCTGGCCACCCTGCGCACGGCCCTGAAGCCGTTGGTGCGCGGTGAGCTCACCATCCCCGCCCCCAGCACCTACCGCACTGGTGGTGGCAGCGGCGCGGGCGCCACGGCGGTGCGCGATCATGCCAGCACCTCCGTGGCCGGGGTGGTGGAGAAGGCCAGCTACGACGCCTTGATTCAGGTGGCCGCTCGCTTGCCAGGGGTTTCGCTGCGCAGCCTCCAGGCTCAGGCGGTCGGCGGCCAGGAGGCCGACCTCCGCAGCCGCCTGCTTCGCCAGGCCCTCCAGGTAGGCCGCCGCCAGGCCGAGACCACCGCCTCCGCCCTCGGCCTGGGGCGACTGAAGCTGCTGCGCATCGATCAACGCTCGGCCGGCAGCGCCCGTACGCTGCCTTTGATGAGCATGGCTCGTGCCGCCTTCAATCCCGATGAGGCCCCGGCACCAGAGCGCAGCGTCAGCCTGAGCCTCGACTACTGCCTGTTCTGATCCGGGCTGGTCTGAGGCCAGCGGTGCTTCGCTGGGCGTTCCCAGCTGATCAACCAGCCAGCAGCGCCTGCAGCTGGGGCTGCAGCGCCGCAAAGGCGCGGCCGCGGTGGCCGCAGGCGGCCTTCTGGGCCTTGTCCATCTCGGCGAAGCTCAGCCCCAGCTCCGGCACGAAGAACACCGGGTCGTAGCCAAAGCCCCCTTCACCGCGGGGGGCCTCCAGGATCGTGCCCGGGCAGTGACCCTCCACCGCCAGCACCACCTGGCCGTCGGGATCGGCCAGGGCCAGGGCCGCGGTGAATCGGGCGCTGCGGGCCGCGGCGGTATGGGCGCCGGCGGCGTCCAGTTCGCGCAGCAGCCGCTCAATCCGCGCTGCATCGCTGTCGGCGTAGCGGGCCGAGTGCACGCCGGGGGCGCCGCCGAGGGCCTCCACGCTCAGGCCGGAGTCGTCGGCCAGGGCCCAGCAGCCGGTGGCGAGGGCCACAGCCACGGCCTTGAGCCGGGCATTGGCGGCGAAGCTGCTGCCGGTTTCCTCCACCTCGAAGCCTTCGGGCTGGGCCCGGGTCTGAAGCGGCAGGTCGGCCAGCAGGGCGCTGAATTCGCGAACCTTGCCGGCATTGCCACTGGCGATCACCAGATCCATGGGCTCAGGCTGAAGCAGAACGGTCCAGGGCTTCATCAAACCATCGCCGCACGTTCAGGCCCGGATCGAACAGGCTGGCCAGGAAGGTGCTGCGGTGCGTGGCGCCGGCCTTGCCGACCCGAGCGGCCGTCAGCGGGATCCGCTGGTCCACCAGGATGCCGCTGCCGAGCGGCTGGCCATGGAGGCGCTGCTGTTCCTCCAGGCAGGTGATCGAGCTCCAGGGCGGCACCACGGTGTCGGAGAGGCCGCCATAGAAACGGCAGGGCATGGTGAAGGGGCCCTGCAGGGCAGTGTTGTCGCTGATCTGCGCATAGAACTCGCCAGTGTCCTGGTTGTACGCATCCAGAAATTCTGTTTTGATCATGTCGCGACCTTTCACCGGCAGCCTGATGCCGGGCTTGGTGGAATCCTGGGGGAAGCGAATCGGATGGCTGTGCATCCAATTCACCAGGTTCCAGTTGTACTGCTTGGCATAAATGGCACGGCAGCACTCCTGGTATTGCTCCTGGATGGCCTGGCTGATCAGGTTCTCAATGCCGCCATAGGTTTCGTAGGCACCGAACAGGATCGAGACAACCGGTGTCACCCAGGTGGGATCGCCGCCGAAGTTGTTCAGCCAGTAGCGGCAGACGCGGGGCAAGTTCGAGGGCGCGCTGACGGTGCTCACCCGGGTGGGGGTCCAGTGGGGGTCGCTCTGCAGGGCATACGCCAGCCAGAGGGTGTTCAGTCCTCCCTGGGACCAGCCATGCAGAAACAGTTCGCGGCTGCGGCGGCGGTTCAGGTGCTTCAGCACCGCCTCTGAGGCGGTCAGCATGTCCCGAATGGTCTGAACGGTGATGTCCTTGCGCGCATAGGCCTGCCTGGGCTTGGAGAGGCCGTTGCCGATGTAATCCGCGGCCGCCACGATGTAGCCGTTGCCTGCCAGGGCCACCACATTGCAGAGCGTTTCGATGCTGCGGGGCAGGCCGGCTGGGCTCCTGTTGAGCGCCTGGTCCCTGTAGATGCAGGAGGGCGCTTCCACGGGCTCAAACAGGGTGCCGTGCTGCCACGACACCATCGGCAGTGCCCGCGCTGGATCGAGCTGCGGAATCGCCAGCAGGCCGCTGACCGTCTCCTCGCGCCCGGATCCCGGAATCTTCGTCGTATAGGTCAGGCGATAAAGAGCAACGCCGTTGTGGGCCCCCATCGAGGAGGCATCGAACGGCGTCAGCAGATTGTTTTCGTTGAAGAACTGGTAGGTGCTGGCATCAGAGAGTGCCTCGATCGGATCGCCGATTGCCTTGTTGAGATCGCTGGCGCTCGGCTGGCCGATCCGCTCGCCGTCGATCCCGCCGAGCACTGGATCCTGGATGCTGAAGCGGGTTGGCGTCTCTTCAGCCATAACGGGCTCAAGCTTGAAGGCATTTCCGCAGTCTGGAAAGCGGAGCCCGGCCTGGCAATCAGCCGCCCTCAGATCGCTTCCGCCAGTTGCCGGGCCCAGGCGAGCACCTCGGCCACCCGCGCCTCGCTGGGCGCCTCGCAGTAGAGCCGCAGCAGCGGTTCGGTGCCGGAGAAGCGCAGCATCAGCCAGTGGCTCGGCCCAAGCCGCAGCTTGACGCCATCGGTGCGGATCACCTCCTGCACGGTCTGGCCGGCCACCTCGGTCGGTGGGGTGGCCGCCAGCAGCTCCTCCAGCCGGCGGCGGCTGGCCATGTCCGGCAGCCGCAGGTCGAGCCGGTCGTAGGCGGCGGCTCCGCCGCAGCGCTCCTGCAGTTGGCTCACGCGCTCGCCCAGGGGCTTGCCGCCTTCTACCAACGCCTCGATCAACAGCAGAGCCGCATAGAGGGCATCGCGCTCGGGCAAGTGGTTGCCGAACCCCACCCCGCCCGATTCCTCGCCGCCCACCAGCACGTCGCTCGCGAGCATCTCGGCGGCGATGTATTTGAAGCCCACGGCCTTTTCCAGCACCGGGCGGCCCAGGTTCTCGGCCACCAGCTGCATCAGATCCGAGCCGCTCACGGTTTTCACCACCGAACCGCCCATCCCTTTGGCGCGGGCCAGGTGGTCGATGAACAGAGGCATCAACAGCTGGGTGCTGCAGAAGC
>JBEDHF010000054.1:0-10100 GCA_041174245.1 Cyanobacteriota bacterium | reverse complement strand
CCGTGCGCCAGATCCTGGTGAAGGAAGGGCAGACGGTGCAGCAGGGCCAGCCCCTGGCGATTCTTGAGAGTGCCGCCAGCCTGGAAACAACGGTGCAGGAGGCGCAGGCGGCCGTGGCGGTGGCCGAACGCAAGCTGCGGGCCCAGGACAGCGTCATCGCCCGCTACGAGGCCGAGCAGAACCAGGCCGCCGTGGAGCTGCGGCGCTACAGCCAGCTCTACGCCCAGGGCGCCAGCAGCGCCGAAACCCGCGACCGCCGCGCCACCCTGCTGAGCACCGCCACGGCCAATCTCGAGCAGGCCCGTGGCGACCGTCAGACCCTGGTGGCCGAACTGGGCGAGAAGCGCGCCACGCTGGCGCGGGACCGCAGTGAACGGGCCAAGGCCACGATCCGCGCGCCCTTCGCCGGCACCGTGTTCAAGATCAACGCCTACCCGGGCGACAAGGTCGGCGATGACGGCATCGTCGCCATGGGCGACAGCAGCCGCATGGGCGTGATCGCCGAGGTGTACCAGACCGACCGGCCGGAGATCATGGTCGGCCAGCGGGTGACGATCAGCGCCGACGGCTTCAACGGCCGCACGATTGAGGGCCGGGTGGTGGAGATCGCCCGCCAGGTGAGCCGCCAGACCGTGTTCAGCGGCCAGGCGGGCGAAAACCTTGATCGACGGGTGTTCGAGGTGAAGATCGGCCTCAGCCCTGAAAGCGCCGCCATCGCCAGCCTGATCAACTACCTGCAGGTGAATGTGCTCTTCGAGCCGCTCACGGCCGGGCAACGGCAGCAGCAGCAACGGCAGCGGCAACAGCTGATCGAGGAGCAGCTGCGCCGCCAACCGGGGATCACCCGGCCGCTGAGCCCCTGAGCCGATGGCCCTGACGACCCTGCTCCGCCGCACCCCCCTGGCCTGGCGCCAGGCGATCCACAGGCCGATGCGGCTGGCGGCGGCGATCGCGGGGGTGAGCTTCGCCAATGTGCTGGTGTTCTTCCAGCTCGGCCTGTCCGGCGGGCTGTACGACAGCCAGAAGCGACCGATCCAGCGACTGAACGGCGACCTGGTGATGGTGAGCGGCCGCTACCTCTACCTCGGGGCACCGCTGACGTTCCCGCGCGCCCGTCTCAGCCAGGCCCTGGGCGTGCAGGGGGTGCGCAACGTTGCTGCGCTCAATCTGGGCCTGACCCAGTGGCTGAATGGGGAGACGCGCCAGCAGAAACAGGCGCTGCTGTTCGGGATCGCGCCGGAGAATCCCGCCCTGACACTGCCGGAACTCTCCGATCAGCCACTGCTGCTGCAGCGGCACGACAGCCTACTGTTTGACAGCCGCTCCAAGGCGAATGCGGGCCCGGTGGCAGCGGTGGTGCAGCGCGATGGCTTCTACGACACGGAGCTTCAGGGGGTGCGGGCGCGGGTGGATGGGCTGTTCACGATGGGGCTCACCTTCGCCGCCGACATCAACCTGATCACCTCAGCCACCAACTTCAAGAACTACTTCCCCAACCAGACGGCCGATGACATCCAGATGGGGGTGATCCAGCTGGAGCCCGGCGTCGATCCGCTCCGGGTGCAGGCGACCCTGGCCAGCTTCCTCGACCCCTCCGTGAAGGTGATGACCATCAAGGAACTGGAAGCGGTGGAGGTGAATTACTGGCGTCACAACACCTCCTTCGGCATCATCTTCGGGCTCGGTGTGCTGGTGGGACTGGTCGTTGGCGGCATCATCGTCTATCAGATTCTTTACTCCGATGTCAGCGATCACCTGAGCGAATACGCCACGCTCAAGGCGATGGGCTACGACGACACCTTTGTGGTGAGCATCATCGTTCAGGAATCGCTGATCCTGGCGGTGCTGGCCTTCGCGCCGAGCCTGCTGCTCTCGCTCGGCCTCTACGGCTTCCTGGCCCGGGCCACCTCGCTGACGGTGGTGATGACAGCCGGTCGGGCCGTGCTGGTGTTCGGCTTCACCCTGGTGATGTGCAGCCTCTCGGGCTGGCTGGCCACCGGCAAGCTGCGCCGGCTTGATCCGGCCGAGATCTTCTGAGGGGAACGCGCACCGATGCAGGAGCCAGCAGCCGCGGCCAGCCCCGACCCCACCCCGCCAGGCCACGGCAGCGATGCCACAGCCTGCGCCGCGCCCCTGATCGCCGTTGAGCATCTCAACCACGCCTTCCTGGAGGCCGGCAGCGCCAAGCAGGTGCTCACCGACATCAACCTGACGGTGCAACCGGGCGAGATCCTGATCCTCACCGGCCCCTCAGGCTCGGGCAAGACCACGCTGCTGACGATGCTCGGCGGACTGCGGGCGGCCCAGAGCGGCAGCCTGAAGGTGCTGGGGCAGGAGCTGCTGCTGGCGGAGCGCTCCACCCTGACCCGACTGCGTCGCCAAGCTGGCTTCATCTTCCAGGCCCACAACCTGCTGCCCTATCTCACCGCCCTGGCCAATGTGCGCCTGGGGCTGGAGGTGCACGAGGCCTGGCTGGAGCAGGGCCGCGCCGCGATGGATGCCCGCGCCCTGGAGGTGCTGACGCGCCTTGGGCTGGCCGACCGGGCGAGCTACGACCCGGAGAAACTCTCGGGCGGCCAGAAGCAACGGGTGGCGATTGCCCGGGCCCTGGCCGCCCGCCCGAAGCTGCTGCTGGCCGATGAACCGACCGCCGCCCTCGATCGTGACGCCGGCCGGGAGGTGGTGGCCCTGTTCCGCCAGCTCGCCGATCAGGAGCGCTCGGCGATCGTGATGGTCACCCACGACAACAAGGTGCTCGACATCGCCGATCAGATCGTCAACCTCGAGGGCGGACGGCTGGTCGATGCCAGCCGCTGAAAATTCATGGGAATGGGACGGTCGAATCGGCGCACCTCCAACGTTGCGATCCCGATCTGCGCCCTCGGGGCCCTCAGCGAATCACTCTTTTACACAGCGCTGGCTCCCCTGCTGACCCAGCTCGACGATGCGCTGGGCTTTGGCCACGAACAGGCCGGCCTGCTGGTTGCCGGCTATGCGATCGGCTACTGGCTTGGCACCTATCCGGCCTCCTGGCTGTCGGCACACCTCGGGCCGCGAACGACCGGCGTGCTCGGCGTCAGCTGCGTCGCCCTCGCCACGCTCGGCTTTGCCCTGGGCGACTCCTTCAAGACGCTGCTGGGGGCACGCCTGCTGGTGGGCGTGGGCAGCGTGATCGCCTACACAGGACTGCTGGCCATGGCCGCGGCGCTGGCCGACGCCTCAGAGCAGGGCCTGGCCATCGGCACGGTCTACAGCGGCTCCGCGGCGGGCTCGGCCGTGGGGCCTCTGGTGGGCAGCCTCGCCGTGACGCTGGGCCGCGGACCGGTGTTCTGCGCACTGGCAGCCGCTCAGGCGATCGTCGCCGCCCTGTGCTGGCAACTGCCCAGGGTGCCCAACACCAAACACCTCTCGATGGGGGAGATGGGTCGCTACTTCCGCTCAGCACGGGTCCGCACAGCGTTGTGGATCACCTCGGTGCCGGGCTACGCGCTCGGGGTGCTGACGCTATCGGGCACCTACAGGCTCGATGAAATCGGGGCCAGCGCCACCGCCATTGCGATCGCCTTCAGCGGCATCGCCGTGATCAATGTGGTTCTGGCACCGCGCATCGGCCAGGCCAGCGATCGAATCGGCCGGCGCAGACCGTTGATGCTGGCGTTGAGCGTCTCGGCGATCGCGATCCTGCTGATGCTTGGCGCCACCTTGAAGATCCCGACCGTGGTCCTGATCGCCATCGCCGGAGCGTTCATGCTGGCCGTGGCCGGACCAGGCCTGGCGCTGGTGGGAGACGGGGTTCGCGAGCTCCGAGGCGATCCGGCCCACGCCACCGTTCTGATGAATCTGTGCTGGGGTCCAGCCGCCGCCCTCGGCGCGATCACCGCCGGAATGGTGCATGGTGCCAGGGGGGCGGGCCTGTCGCTGCTGTTGCTGGCATTCGTGGCTGCCGTGTCCCTGATCCCGGTGCACCGGCTGGAGGAGCAACCCTGAGCCTGACCGACGGCAGGCCCGAACGCTCTACCCCAGATCGCGCAGACGTCTGCGGGCCAGCGCCACCTGAACCTCCGCCTCCGCCAGGTTCGCCTGGCATTCGGCCACCACCTCAGGCGGCGCCTTGCCCGCGAAGTTGGGGTTGGCGAGGCGGCCGGAGAGGCCCTTGATCTCCTTCTCGGCTTTGGCGATGTCCTTCTCGAGCCGGCCGCGCAGGGCCTCGAGATCCACCAGGCCTTCGATCGGCAGCAGCACCTGCAGCTCGCCGCTCACCCCCGCCAGCGCCTTGGTGGCCGGGCTGGCCTCCGCCGCGGCCGGATCGAGCACCTCGACGCGCTCGGCCCGGGTGAGGGCGGTGATCTCGGCGGTGGCGGCCCGGAGCACCGCCGCCAGATCGTCGCGGCCGCTGACGAAACGCACCGGCACGCTCTGGCTGGGCTTGAGCCCGGCCACGGCCCGCAGGTTGCGCACCACCCGGATCGCCTCGATCAGCTCAGCGAAGGAGGCCTCCAGGCCGTCATCGAGGGCGGCGGCATCCAGCGCGGGCCAGCGCTGCAAGGAGAGGAAGGTGTCGGCGGGGTTGCCGGTGAGGCCATGCCAGAGCTCCTCGGTGAGGTGCGGCATCAGCGGCTGCAGCATCACCAGCAGGTCCTGGAGCACCGTTGCCAGCACCTGCCGGGCCGTGCGCTGATCGGCAAGGGCCTCGGGGCTGGGGTTGTCGCCCGGGTTGAGGCGGCGCTTGCTCAGCTCCAGATACCAGTCGCAGACCTCGTTCCAGGCGAACTCATAGAGCCCCTTGGCCGCTTCGCCGAGGCCATAGCTGCCATAGCGCTCAGCGGTTTCGCGGTTGACCCGCGCCAGACGGGAGAGGATCCAGCGATCGGCCAGCTGCAGGGCCGCCGGATCGGGTTCGCCCAGGGAAGCGGGCGTCTCGCCGCCCAGGTTCATCAGGGCGAAGCGGGTGGCATTCCAGAGCTTGGTGGCGAAATTGCGGGAGGCCTCCACCGTGGCGGAAGTGTCGCTCTTGCGGTCGTAGTCGAGGCGGATGTCCTGACCGGCACCAGCCACCTCGCGCACCAGGGCAAAGCGCAGGGCGTCGGCGCCGTAGCGATCGATCAACAGCAGCGGGTCGATGCCGTTGCCCGCCGATTTGCTCATCTTGCGGTTGTTCTCATCCCGCACCAGGCCGTGGATGTAAACGTCTCTGAATGGAATCCAAGGGATTCCCGAATCGTCCCGTCCGCTCATCAAGGCGCCGGCCATCATCGTCATCCGGGCCACCCAGAAAAAGATGATGTCGAAGCCCGTCACCAGCACATTGGTGGGGTACCAGCGGGCCAGATCGGCGGCGCCGGCATCAGGCCAGCCGAGGGTGGAGAAGGGCCAGAGGCCGCTGGAGAACCAGGTGTCGAGGGCATCGGGATCCTGCTCCAGCACCACGGGGTGGGCGTGGGTGCCGCCGCTGAACTGCGCTTCAGCCCTGGCGCGGGCTTCCGCCTCATCGCGGGCCACCACATACGGCGTGCTGTCGGTGATCACGCCGCCGGTTTCGCTGACCACGAACCAGGCGGGGATGCGGTGGCCCCACCACAGCTGGCGGGAGATGCACCAGTCACGGATGTCGGTGAGCCAGTCGCGGTAGACCTTGCTCCAGCGCTCCGGCACGAAGCGGGGATCGGCGTTCTCCAGGGCCTCGCGGCAACGGGCGGCCAGGGGCTCCGTTTTCACGAACCACTGGGTGGAGAGCAGCGGCTCCACCGGCACCTTGCCGCGATCGGAGAAGGGCACGCTGTGGCGATAGTCCTCCACCTTCACCAGGAAGCCTTCGGCCTCCATCGCCGCCACCACGGCCTTGCGGGCCTCAAAGCGATCGAGGCCCTGGAAGCGGCCGGCGGCCTCGTTCATCGAGCCGTCCTTAGCCATCACCGTGATCAGGGGCAGGTTGTGGCGCTGGCCGATCGCGAAGTCGTTGGGGTCGTGGGCGGGCGTCACCTTGACGCAGCCGGTGCCGAACTCGGCATCGACGTGGTCGTCGGCCACGATCGGGATCTGGCGGCCCACCAGCGGCAGGGTGAGGGTCTGCCCCACCAGCGCGGCGTAGCGGGGATCCTTCGGGTTCACGGCCACGGCCGTGTCACCCAGCAGCGTTTCGGGGCGGGTGGTGGCCACCTCCAGGTGGGTGCGGCCATCGGCGGCGGCGCCGCCGCTGAGCGGATAGCGGAAGTGCCAGAGGTGGCCGTCCACCTCCTTCATCTCCACCTCCAGATCGCTCACCGCCGAGCCCGAGGCGGGGCACCAGTTGACCAGGTATTCACCCCGGTAGATCAGGCCCTGCTCATGCAGGCGGTTGAAGGCCTCGATCACCGCAGCGCTGCAGCCGGCATCGAGGGTGAAGCGCTCGCGCTGCCAGTCCACCGAATAACCGAGCCGCCGCAGCTGACCGACGATCGTGCCGCCGCTCTGGGCCTTCCACTGCCAGGCCTTTTCGAGGAAGGCCTCACGGCCGAGATCCTCCTTGCGCTGGCCCTCCGCCTTGAGCTGCTTCTCCAGGATCGTCTGCACGGCGATCGAGGCGTGGTCGGTGCCGGGCAGACAGAGCACGTTCTTGCCCTGCAGGCGCTGGAAGCGCACGATCGTGTCGATCAGGGCCGTGTTGAAGGCATGACCCATGTGCAGGCTGCCGGTCACGTTCGGCGGCGGGATCACCACGGCGAAGGGTTCACCCGCCGCCGCCGGATCCGGGTGAAAGGCGCCGCTGCTTTCCCAGGCCTGCTGCCAGCGGGCTTCCGTGCCGGCCGGGTCGTAGGTCTTGGCCAGGCCAGCGGCCGGATCAGGCGTGGGCAGGGAAGCCTCGGTCACGGGCAGGGCACAGGCGATCCGCCCATGCTCTCAAAGCGCCCCGGCCCAGGGGATCGCCACCGCCCCCTCCAGCTGCTGCCAGTGCTCTGACGGCTGCACCCGCTCCAGCAGCTGCACCTGCTCGAGGGCGGCTGCCACCGTTTCGGGGCTGAGCACGGAGGGATCGGGGCCGAGGGGCAGCACCAACACCTGCGGTTCGGCTGGATCGGCCATCAGCTGCAGATCGAGGCGCTCCAGCTCGCGGCTGAAGAACAGGTGCCGCATGCGGGCGCAGAGGCTCGGCCCCAGGGCCTCGGCGAAGGTGCGCAGGGCGCTCTCATCCCCTGAGCACCCGCAGTTGAGCGCCAGCCAGATCATCAGCTTGGCCCAGCTGTCGGCGGTCCAGAGGGGCTGAAAACTGGCCCGGTGCTGACGCACCAGCTCGCCGATGGCGAAGTCCACCAAGGTGGCCTGGAGACGGGCGGGATCCATGGGCCCTGGGCCCGCAGGGGGCCAATGCAACAGACGCATCCTCCATCAGCTGCGCCTGGACACCGACACGGCGCGGCCCGTTGACCGGATCAGCGGCAGACTGGGGATGGAACCCCCCGCGGAGATGGGCCCCATGGTCCTGGACCTGAACGACCCCGAACTTGAGTTCTCGGATCTGGTGTACGCCTACCAGAGCTGGGTGATGGCGATCATCAACGACGAAAAGCTGGCTGCCGACCAGGACGACGCCAGCGCCAAGCTGCTCAACGATGACATCGTCGATGAGGCCCTCAGTGCGATGCGGTTTCTGCCCGGCGAGGTGACCAGCGCGATCGAATCGAGCCTGGCCCGCGCCTATGACGTCGATCCCGAGGAGCTGGCGACCCTGCTGTTCCCCGAGGACTGACGAGGGCTGCCATGGCCGTGGTCAACCGCTGCGCCGTGGCGATCGCCCCGGCCGAACCGTTGCTGGCCTGGGCCCGGAGCCTGGGCCTGAGCACCGAGGGCCCCGGCGCCGGCGAGGCCTGCCTCTACCTGCTGCGTGAGGTGGACAGTGACGCCGAAGCCGAGGAAGCGCTTGAGGAGATCCATGCCGAGATCTTCGAAGCCGAGCTCGATGCCTGGTGCCGCGACCCGGCCCAGTGGCCGGAACCGCGCAGCTACGCCCTGTTCCGTCAGTGGTTTGCGGTGCAGCTCCATCCCCTGATCCACGACCTGGTGGACGAGCCCCCCCTGCTCGCCACGCCGGTGGATGAGGAGCTGGTGGAGGCCCTGCGCCAGGCCCTGGGCCAGGACGATGCCCGGCCTCAGGACCTGCCGCCGGGCTGAGGGGCGCTCAGAGGAAGCTGAAATCAGAGGGCCGCAGGTCGCTGGCCTTCACCCCGAGCAGGGTGAGGGCATCGCCACCGAACTGGACCCGCGTTTCGCCCACCCCCTGCTGGACCTGCAGGCCACCCGGCCCGGGGGTGCCCAGGGATTCGAACTGAATCCGATCGAAGCCGGGGCGGTAATCGAGGATCACCGCATCGATGCCGCTCTTGCTGAACACAAAGGTGTCGCGGCCACCGAGGCCCTGCATCACCTGACGGCCGCTGCCGGCCACCAGCAGATCATCGGCAGAACCGCCGATCAGACGATCACCGCCATCGGAGCCGACCACCAGCTGCGGCATCAGCGGATCGGCGATCTGATCGCCCGAGGCCTCACCGCCGCGCCGTTCGGTGTAAACGAAGGCATCGGCCTGGATGTGACGGGTGTCGGTGTTGCGCAGGATCAAGGAGGAGAGCGTCGTTGCTTCGATCTGCCGCAGCGTGGCGCCATCAAAGCCCTGATTCTTGTACCAGTAGGCATCGCCATCGCGCAGGTTCTGGAACTGCTGGGCAATGATCCGCTGGAAGGTTTCCCCCACCATGCCGCCAGCGACGTGGCGCTCCGCCAGACCGCCGATCCAGAGCTCCACCGCATCCACACTGCCGTAGGCGGTCTGCAGGGCCGCCGCCGTGGCCGCATCGGCGCTGATCTCAGAAAAGCTGGTGTAGGCCTTCAGCCCAAGGGCCACCCGGGTCTGGTTGAGGGTGCCGAGGCCGAGATCTCGACCGCGCTGAATGTTGATCGCGGCCAGATCCATCGCCATCGGGCCGACATCAAGGAAATTGCGCAGATCATCCACCAGATGCACATCGAGGGCATTGGAGCGATCGGCGGCCAGATGGCGCAGCAGGGCGGCGGCACCGCCATCGGCCACGAACTCTGAGGTGGACTGGAAGAAGGCATCTTTCAGAGTCACCGGTGTGCCGAGGGTCTGGCCCTGTTCGCCGATCTTTTCGAGGTTGGCGGAAACGATCGAATGGCCGAAACGGAACGCCGCCCCGGCGAATTCCTCACTCAGGCGGGCATCCACCGTCGGGTTGAAGCCGCGATAGGGGGCGATCGCCTTGTTGCCGAGCAGATGGGGCAGAAACTCCTGGTAGGTGATCACCGCGATTTCAGCGCCGACGATCGCCCGGGCCTCCTGATACAGCTGCTCACCGCTCCAGGTCGGATGCTGCTGGGCGAGCCGATCCACCTGACGGTTGTGCTCCCGCACGAACAGGGTCTGCAGCGCCGTCAGATCGGGATTCTCCTGAACGCGCACATCGCCGGCGAGGAACTGGCCGTTGACGATCGGCAGATTGGCGCCGGCGGAGGTGAGCAGATGGCCATCGGCCGTGCGCAGGGCGCTGGCGGTGGCGGCATCGGAGCCGTAGACCATCGAGCCATCGAGCCAGCCGCTGATGCTGTTGACAGCGGCGGCGGGCCGGCCGGCGACGCCGGTCAGCGGATCGATCACGGTGCGGGTCATCGGGATCGTGGTGCCCTGAAGCACCGGGTCACCGGCAGGGATCTCGATCGCGATCGAGGTCACGCCGTCGGAGCGCATCAGATCGAGGTCGTGGTCGATGAACTGACCCCAGGCGTACATCATTCCCGACAGGCCCTCGGCATTGGGCGCCTCCCCCTGACCGGCCACCACGACATTGCTGATCGTGCGGGCATTGGGAGCGCCGCTGACCATCGCCTGCACGCCATCGGAGAAACGGGCGGGGCCGAGCCGGCTGAAATCACTGCCGACCGCATTCAGGCTGGAACCGGGGCTGGGATTGCCGGAGCCATCGATCGAGCGGTAGCGCGTGGTCGGCGCCAGGCCGTGCGGCAGCGGCCGGTTGGACCCATCGCCCGGTCGCGGCGGCCAGGCGCCGCGACCGGAGTCCTCCGGCAGGCGCCCACCCGGCGCCGGCAGGGGC
>JBEDHF010000053.1:0-3812 GCA_041174245.1 Cyanobacteriota bacterium | reverse complement strand
GTACTGGCCGATGGTCACGATGTCGACCTGATGTCGCCGTAGGTCGGCCAACACCTCCAGCACCTCGGCGTCGCTCTCACCGAGGCCGACCATCAGCCCCGATTTGCTGTACACCCGCGGCCAGCCCTGATGCACCCGCTGCAGCAGCTCCAGGGAGCGTGCATAGATCCCCTGGGGTCGGGCCCGTTTGTAGAGGCGCGGCACGGTCTCGATGTTGTGGTTGAGCACCTCGGGGGCGGCGGCCATCACGGCGGCGAGGGCGTCCCAGTTGCCACAGAAATCGGGGATCAGCAGCTCGATCGTGGTCTGGGACGAGCGCGCCCGCACCTGCTCGATGCAGGCCACGAACTGGCTGGCGCCGCCATCGGCGAGGTCATCGCGGTTGACCGAGGTGATCACCACGTGCTTCAGGCCCAGCCGCGAGACGGCCTCCCCCAGGCGCTCGGGTTCGCTGGGATCCAGAGCGCGCACGCTCTTGTCGAAGTCGATGTCGCAGTAGGGGCAGGCGCGGGTGCAGCCCGGCCCCATGATCAGGAAGGTGGCAGTGCCGCCGGCGAAGCATTCGCCGATGTTCGGGCAGCTCGCCTCCTGGCAGACCGTGTTCAGTTTCAGGTCGAGCAGCAGATCCGCCACCTCGCCGATCCGTTCGCGCTGGGGTGCCTTGACGCGCAACCAGTCGGGTTTGGAGACGGTCAAGGCGGGGGAAGCAGCCAATGGAACCCACTCTAGAAAGCGGCGCTGTCCAGGTCCGACCGCACGATCCTTTAAAGTGGCTGCATCGGGATGTAGCGCAGCTTGGTAGCGCACTTCGTTCGGGACGAAGGGGCCGCAGGTTCGAATCCTGTCATCCCGATTTTTTGATTGTCAGCCCGTTGTCACGTGTGGCAGGGCGCTGATCAATTGTTTGGGCTCGACCTCTGAGCGCCGGCTCAACCCTGCCTCCTGCCAGCCGAGGCAGTTGCTCAGGGTGAGCGACCAGTGAGGTTCCGGCTCCCGATCAGACCGACAAGGGCTGCTGTTTTCCTTTCAAGGTTGCGCCCGATCAGAGTTCCCTTCCTTGCATGGGATGCGATCGGACGCTGAGTGCCGGCCTGGCGCCCAGAACCAGGGGGATCCCGAACCGGTCGATGTGATCCAACAGCCCTGGATGCTGGATCAGATGACGCAGCTGCAGGTCGATCTGCCAGGGCAGCAGCAGGTCATCGAGTTCAGCGCCCAGCAGTAACAGCTCCGAAAGATCCATCGTCGGAGCCTCCAGGCAGAGATCGATGTCGGAGCCGGAACGGTGCCGCCCCAGGGCCCTGGAGCCGTAAAGCACCACCCGCGCGATGGCGGGATGTGTGGCCAGCACCGCCAGAATCGTGTCGCTCGCCTGCTGTGGCAACCCGGCGATGTCATGGTTCTTCTGGGCCTCAGGATCGGTCATCGCCGCTCTGCCCGCTGTAGCAACAGCGCTTGCAATTCCAGCAGGGCCGGGCCGTAGCGCTGCTGGATCAACCCGGCGATCTGATGCGCGAGCTCTGGGTTGTAGGTGTGGCTGGTGAGATTGCGGCTGCGGATCATCGCCATCCAGGTGGCTTCGCTATCGGCGGGCAGCAAGTCCCGTACCACGGCTTCGCGCACGGCATCACGCGAGCCGCTGATGCCGCTCACCCCCTGATCCACCAGGTAATCCTTCAGCACAAGCCAGCTGAGTTCGTGGGTGAATTCAAAGGCCTGAATCAGGCCCTGCTCCTCCAGTTCGCTCAAGGCCCGTTCCGCAGCCGTGTTCAGGGCCCGTTGCAACGTGGCCAGCGCCCGCCCGTAGTTCTCCAGTCGCTGCAGCCAACGCACGTCCGGGGCAGCCATCACGGAGAGGAGGCAGGCGCATCCAGCCTAGAAACGTCCCGGAACACCGCCGCCCCCCTCTCAGGCCAGCTCCGCCCCGGGGTAGCCGCGGGGGGTCACCATTTTTCCGGCGGCGATCCGGCTGCTGCTGTTGCCCACCAGCACCAGGGTGAGCATGTCCACGCTCTCCAGCGGCAGGGCGCCGAGGGTGGTGAAGCGCACCTCCTCCTCCGGCCGTCCCAGCTGGCGGGCCAGCACCACCGGTGTCTCGGGGCTTCGCCCGGTCAGCAGCAGCTCGCGGGCCCGTCCCAGCTGCCAGTCGCGCCCGAGCGAGCGCGGGTTGTAGAGCGCCACCACGAAATCACCGCTGGCGGCGGCGGCGAGGCGCTTCTCGATCACCGGCCAGGGCGTGAGCCGATCGCTGAGGCTGATCGTGCAGAAGTCGTGCATCAGCGGCGCGCCGGCGCGGGCGGCTGCCAGCTGCAGGGCTGAGAGGCCCGGATGCACCGTGAATTCCGGCTGCTCGATCGGCTCCAGCGCCATCCACTGCTCCAGCGCCAACCCAGCCATGCCATAGATGCCGCTGTCGCCGGAGGAGATCAAGGCCACGTTCAGGCCCTGGCGGGCCAGATCCAGCGCCTGGCGGCAGCGTTCCCGTTCTTCCGTCAGGCGCCCATCCAGCCGTAGCTGATCCGGACGTCGCAGCGGTTCGAGCAGGTCGAGATAGAGCCCGTATCCCACCCAGACGTTGCAACGGCTGAGGGCGCTGCGGGCATCGCCGGTGAGCAGCTCCAGGGCGCCGGGGCCACTGCCGATCAGATGCAGGCTGCCGCTGGCGGGTTGCCATTGGCCCTGCATCTGCGCCACCGCCAGGGTGGCGGCGCCGCGGTGCTCCGGAGCCTGGGCATGGGCGATCACCTTGGCCAGCTGCAACACACCACCGGGGCCGGCCGCCAGCAAGGCCGCCGCTTCGGCGACGCTGGCGGTGCCCATCTCTCGGGCCACGGCGGCTGAGGGATTGGGCACCGGCTGGGCCGCCAGGGCCTCGGATCCGAACAGTTTCAAGGGCCAGCCGCGGTCGGCGGCCAGGGCCAGCAGGGCCGGTTCATCGCCTTTGCGATCGATGCTGGCCAGGCCCGCCACCGCCTGCTCCGCCAGGCCGTGGCTCGCCAGGGTGCGCGTGATCAGCGATTCGATCAACGCCAGGCTGGTGTCGCGCTCGCAGCCCACCCCCAGCCAGAGGCAAGGCGGATGCCAGTGGCCCTGACCCTTGGCGCCGTTGCCCAGCTCTGGGCCGATCCACAGCTGGGCTGGCGGCTGCGCCTCGGGGTGAGCCAGCTCGATGGCGGTGCTGGCGTCCAGCCCTTGCCACAGCTCCACGCCACCGCTCTGGTGCACCAGCAGGGGATCGGGGCTGGTCGCCGCCTGCTGCATCAGGGCGGTCCAGTCGCCCTGGCCGCGGCGCCAGCCCCAGGCCTCGCCGAAATGATCGAGGGCCAGGCGGCCCTGATGGTGGCTGGAGCCGGTGATCACGGCGCTGGCGCCGAGCAGGGCCGCCAGCTCCGCCGCCAGATCCTCGCCACCGCCGCCATGGCCGCCGAGGATCGGCAGCACATAGCGGCCGCCCGGATCGATCACCAGCACGGCGGGATCCGTGTCCTTGTGCTGCAGCAACGGCGCCACCAGCCGCAGCACCGCCCCGCAGGCGCCCACGGCCACCAGGGCGCCGCCGCCAGGCCAGCGCTCGGCCACCAGCTCCGCCAGAGACGTGCTGGTGGTGGCTTGCTGAACCCGCGCCAGGCCCTGGCTCTGCCAATGCTCCGGCGCGATCGAGGCCGCCAGCAGCAGTTCGCCGAGGCGGCCGGCGGTCTGCAGTCGTTGCAGCACGCTCAGCCCCGCCTGACCCAGGGCCAGGCCCCAGGTCTGGCCGCTCCGTGGATTGGTGGTGCTCAAGCGGTACCTCCCCGCAGGCCGGAGAACAGGCC
>JBEDHF010000052.1:0-4268 GCA_041174245.1 Cyanobacteriota bacterium | reverse complement strand
GTCGTGGACGATGCGATCGAAGAACCAGCTCTCGACCGGGTTGTAGTTGCCGGCGCCGATGATGTAGGTCGGTCGGAAGCTGGTGAAGGGGATGCCCTGCTGGCGCAGCCAGGCTTCCGTTTCAGCCTTGCCGGCATGGCGGCTGTTGGGATCGGTGGGCGCGTCCTCATCCAGCGGCCACAGATGGCTGTCGGCGTAGACACCGGCGGAGCTGACGTAGACAAAGCGCTCCCGGGGGGAGTCGGTGCGCTCGATCACGGCCCTGGAATCCTCCAGGGTGCGGCCGGAGCTGTCGATGATCACGTCAAAGCGTCGCCCGCGCAGCTGATCGAGGTCGCTGGCCTGGCTGCGATCGCCGGCCAGATGCCCAACCCCGGCTGGCAGGGGCTGCCGGCCTCGGGTGAACAGGGTCAGCTGATGACCGGCTTCCAGCAGCGCAGCCACCAGGGGCCGGCCGATGAACCGGGTTCCCCCCATCACCAGGATCTCCAAAACGCCGTCATGCAACATCGCTGCCATTCAAGCGCCGATGCGTGAGCGGGGCAGACTGGGCTCTTTCGCCGTCTTGTCGTGACCTCCTTGGCTGCCGATCTGCAGAGCCAGCTCGACTCCCTGACGGACTGGGAGCTGGTGCAGGGGCACCATCTGCGTCGCACCTTCCGCTTTGCCGATTTCGCTGCGGCCCTGGCCTGGCTGAACCGGGCAGGGTTGGTGTGCGAAGAGCAGGGCCATCACGCCGACTTCCTGCTGCGCTGGGGATCTGTGCGTGTGGAGATCTGGACCCACGACGTCGATGGCCTCACCCCTGCTGATCCCCAACTGGCGCAGGCGCTGGATCGGCTACCGATCCAGGTCAACTTGCCGTAGGCATTTCCTCACAAGCCCTCCGCAGAGGCGGTCAGATGCCGCATTGTTTGTTCATTGTTTGAAAAGCGCTGAGGATGGCTGGGATCAAAGGCATGTTCGGCGTTCTCCCCTCCCTGGCTCTGCGCCAGTGGCGCCGCCTCAGCGGTTCGGAGAAGGCAGAATCCGGCGTCCGCTCCGTCGCCTTCAAGCCGTCGTCGGAAGCCGCTGTTGAGGAGACGATCACCCAGGTGGTGTTCCTGCCCCGGGAACCGCAGTGGGGCTACTGCTTCTGGACCATCAGTGCCAGCGATCGCGAGCAGGCCCGTCGTCGCCGCGCCCTCAGCCTTTGTCTCCGCCTCCGCGATGTCTCCGGCGATGGCACCGGCTCCCAGGCCCTTCAGGAGATCGTGATCCATGAGGAGGCGAGGGAATGGTTCGTGCCGATTCCGCTGGCCGATCGCGACTACCAGGTGGAGCTTGGCTACCGCCTCCCGGCAGGCGGCTGGATGTCCCTGGCCCGTTCGGCTGCCGCTCGCATCCCTGGGCTCGAGCCGAGTGAGGTCGTCGCTGATCGCTTCGTGGCCTTCAACCTCGACACCCCGGCCGCGGCCTCTGTCGCTCCCTGGATGGCCCCTGAGGCTGCCCAGCCCGCGATCCATGAGCGCCTGTATCAGGAATCCCTGCGTCGGGTCTGGCGCAGTGGCTCGGAAGAGTTTCAGGAGCATGGCGACGAGCGCGGCCTTGGCTCCCTCAATGATTCCGGCGTCGGTGTCTGGGCCAGCGGTCGCAACGAGTCAGGCATCGGCGGGGTCACTCCCCGTCAGCGGGCCTTCTGGCTGGTAGCCGATGCAGAGCTGATCGTTTACGGCGCCACCGATCCCTCGGCCACCCTGCGAATCGGCAGCGAAGTGGTGCCCCTCAATGCCGATGGCAGCTTCCGCATCCAGGTTCCTTTCCGCGATGGGCAGCAGCTTTATCCGATCGAGGCGATTGCCGCCGATGGAGAGCAGAAGCGTTCGATCACCCTCTCCTTCTCCCGCACCACGCCTGAGGATCACACCAACCCCAAGGAAGCGGCCCAGGCGGAGTGGTTCTGAGCCCACTCCCTGATCGAGTGCGGCGTCAGGGTCTGGCAGCCAGACCCTGCACATAGGCTTCCAGCGAGCCCACATTCACCCAGCCGGTGGCAATCGTTTTGGTGGTGTCCTCGCTGACACGGCCGCGGTGCACATGGGAGAGGCCCGCGGGAAAGATCGCCATCCTTCCGCGCACCGCCTCGACATGGTGCTCCTGCCAGAGGAATTCGGTGCCACCCTCGGGCACGGTGTTCAGATACAGGATCCAGGCCAGCACCCGGCGGATCGGTTCGGTGGCTTCATCGCTGGTGGTCCAGTCGCAATGCCAGGCGCGAAACCCTTCCCCCGGGGCATAGCGCTGCAGGTTGAACAGCGGATTGACGAACAGCGCCCGTTCCGGGCAGACCTCCAGAAACTTGGGTCGTTCGTTCAGGTACTGGCGTAAACAGCTGGACACCGCCCGCATGATCGCGTCGCTGATCCGATGGGCCTCAGGATCGGAGCGATCCAGCCAGACCAGGCTGATGTCAGTGGAGACCTTCGCGGCTTGGCTCAGATCAGCGCCGGGATCCCCGCTCCCTCCATCCGGGCCGCTCGACTGACCAAAACTGACGCCGCGTTGCTGCAGGTCGGGCCGGCGCTCGTAAAACGCCATCACCTCGTCGCTGAGGAGCGCCAGATCCTCCCGGTCGTAGGTGGCGATCAGGCGCATCGCAGCGTCCACAACAGTTTTTCAGCCTAGTCAGGGCCCAGGTGAGCGCCCCCGAGCGCCGGCGGTCGTGGAGACGGCCTGAGCCAGCAGAGTTAGTGGATGATTCCGAACAACAGGGAGACCAGGGCAAAGCCGGCGATGCCCGTCAGGGCCAGCAGGGAGGTGGAAGGGGGCATATCCGTCGCTGTTCCGTCGCATCAAACCTAAAGACAGTTCGAAGATTTCCAGGGTTCACGGGGAACTTCTCAGGGAATCGGGTCATTCCGTCATGGAGCTGTGTGACGAAAGCCACCAGCAACAATGGAGGCACGCTTCGACCCTCTGCTCCTCCCCATGCAGGTCATCCCCGCCATCGATCTTCTGGACGGCCAGTGCGTGCGGCTGCACCAGGGGGATTACGACCAGGTCACCCGCTTCCATGCCGATCCCCTCGCCCAGGCCCTGGAGTGGCAGCGGCAGGGGGCAGAGCGTCTGCATCTGGTGGATCTCGATGGCGCCCGGCTGGGCTCTCCCGTCAACGAAACCCACGTGCTGGCGATCACCCGCGCCCTGGAGATACCGGTGCAGCTCGGCGGCGGCGTGCGCTCAGCCGAGCGGGCCGAGCAGCTGCTGGCCTGCGGTCTCGATCGGGTGATTCTCGGCACGGTGGCGATTGAGCAGCCGGAGATGGTGGCTGAGCTGGCGGCCCGTCATCCCGGCAGGATCGTGGTCGGCATCGATGCCAAGGATGGCCGCGTCGCCACCCGCGGTTGGATCGAGCAGAGCAGTGTGGAGGCCACCGATCTGGCGCGCCGCTTCGAGGCCAGTGGTGTCGCCGCGATCATCAGCACCGACATCGCCACCGACGGCACCCTGGCCGGTCCCAACCTGGAGGCTCTGCGGGCGATGGCCGAGGCCAGTTCGATTCCGGTGATCGCCTCCGGCGGCGTCGGCTGCCTGGCGGATCTGCTGGCGCTGCTGAGCCTGGCCCCCCTCGGGGTGGAAGGCGTGATCGTCGGCCGTGCCCTCTACGACGGCACCGTGGATCTGGCCGAAGCGCTGGCGGCGATCGGTGAGGGCCGACTTCAGGATTCCTGCACCTCCACCACCGCCTGAACGCGTCCCCTGGATCGGCGACCTATAACGGAATCACTTCCACTTGTCGGGCCCTGTGATCTCCGCAGCCTCGTCATCCCCTGTCGCTGCCCTGTCCGGCCGCTCCAAGGGTGCTGCGGTGTCTTCCGGCGTCGATGCCGCTTACCAGCGCTGCCGTGACCTCGGCATGCGACTCAGCAAGCAACGTCGTCTGGTGCTGGATCTGCTCTGGCGCGAGAAGGATCATCTCAGCGCCCGCGACATCTTCCAGAAGCTCAATGCCCTGGGTCGGCACATCGGCCATACGTCCGTTTATCAGAACCTTGAGGCGTTGCAAAGCGCCGGTGTGATCGAGTGCCTGGATCGGGCCAGTGGTCGTCTCTATGGCTACCGCAGTGATCCCCACAGCCACCTCACCTGCCTGGACACCGGCGAGATTCAGGATCTCGATGTTGTCCTGCCGGACGATCTGATCGCCCGGATCGAGGCCTGCACCGGCTTTGCGATCGACACCTACACCCTCCATCTCACCGGTCGCCGCCGCCAGGGTTGAGGCGCCC
>JBEDHF010000051.1:0-2626 GCA_041174245.1 Cyanobacteriota bacterium | reverse complement strand
CTATGGCCGCTGCCGCCATCCGCTCTACCAGGCCCTGGTGCTGGGTGGTTTCGGCTGCGCCCTGGCCTGGCCGAGCCTGCTGCATCTGCTGCTGGCGATCGTGTTGGCGGCGGTGCTGGTGGGCAAGGCGCGGCGGGAGGAGCGGCTGCTGATCGAATGCCATCCCGATTACCTCGCCTACCGGGCCCGCACCCCGGCGATCCTGCCGCGGGTTCCTGGTCTGGACTGGCGCGCTTAGGAGGGTGGAGCCTGGCGGTCGGCGAGGCTCCAGAACAGCCCGGCCAGGGCCGCCATCAGCCCCAGGCTCGTGCCCCAGCTGGGGCCCAGGGCCCAGCCGATGCCCACATTGGTGAGCGCCCCGACCGCGAGGGCCAGCAGCACACTGCTCAGCAACAGCACCAGCTGCTGCTGCTCCATCGGCAGACGGCCTTCCGCCAGCACCTGCTCGAGCCGGGCCAGGGGCGCGCTCAGGGGCACGTAGAGCGCCAGGGCCCAGAGGGCCGTGCCGGGGAGCAGGACAGACCAGTCGGGATGCAGCACGGAGAAGGGGCCGGCAACGGAACAGAGGGTGGCCTCCCTAGCATCGCCGGCTCTGACGCCGACCGTTGAATCCTGTGCCTGAGACAGCTGTGCACGAGACAGCCTGCGTCGCGGCGGCTCCCTGGACCTTCGACGGCCATGCCGTGCACACCGTGGTGCGCACCCCGGAGCAGCCGGTTGGTCCGGCGATCCTGCTGGTGCACGGTTTCGGGGCCTCCACCGATCACTGGCGCTTCAACATCCCGGTACTGGCGGAGCGCCACGAGGTGCATGCCCTCGATCTGCTCGGCTTCGGCCGCAGCGCCAAGCCGGCCGGTCCCGATTACGGCGGCGCCCTCTGGCGCGATCAGCTGGTGGCCTATGTGCGCGAGCGCATCGGCCGTCCGACGGTGCTCGTGGGCAATTCCCTCGGCGGTTACGCCTCATTGGCGGCCGGGGCCGCCCTGGGCGCCGAGGCGGCCGGGGTGGTGCTGCTGAATGCAGCCGGGCCCTTCCAGGAGGAGAAGCGCGAACCCACCGGCTGGGGCGCGATCGCCCGGCGCACGATCGGCGGCGCCCTGCTGGGCAGCCCGGTGCTGCAGCGGTTGATGTTCGAGAACCTGCGCCGTCCGGCCACGATCCGCCGCACCCTGCGGCAGGTGTACATCGACAAGACCAACGTCGATGAGGAGCTGGTGGCCTCGATCCGCCGCCCTTCCCTCGATCCCGGGGCCTTCGGGGTGTTCCGCACCGTCTTTGATTTCCCCAGCGGTGAACCGCTCGATGCCTTCTTCTCGGTGTTGCAGGCGCCGGTGCTGCTGATCTGGGGCCTCAGGGATCCCTGGATCAATGCCGCCGGTCGCCGCTCGCTGTTCCAGCGCCACCTGCCCGCCGGCAGCGAGGAGGTGGTGCTCGATGCCGGCCATTGCCCCCACGACGAGGTGCCAGCCAAGGTCAATGCGGCGCTGCTCGACTGGCTGGCCCGCCGCTGAGGCTGCGCCCGAGCGGCCGGGCCCTGGCTACGGTCGGCGCCTGAGCCGGAGCTGGCGATGGCCCTGTCCCTGGAAAACGCCCCCTACGAGCACTGGCAGTTCCGCCATCCCGGCAGCGGTGATCTGCTGCGGGTGGTGCCCGAGCGCGGTGGCCTGGTCACCGGCTGGCGTTGCGGTGAGCAGGAGCTGCTCTACTTCGATGCCGAGCGCTTCCGCGATCCGACCCTGTCGGTGCGGGGCGGCATCCCGGTGCTCTTTCCCCTCTGCGGCAACCTGCCGCCCGGCCGCGACCTCCTGCCCGGTGCCACGGCGCCGCTGGCCCAGCACGGCTTCGCTCGCACCATGCCCTGGAGGCTCGCGGCCCTGGCGGAGGGCGATGGCATCGCCCTCGAGCTCGACGCCACCGCGGCCACGATCGCCTGCTTCCCCTGGCGGTTTCAGCTGCGGCTGGAGCTGCGCCTGCAACCCTCCGCCCTGGCGATCACGGCCCTGATCCACCACCTGGAGCCCCTGGCCACCGATCCAGCGGCTGCCGCCGGTGCCGGGCCGATGCCCTTCAGCCTCGGGCTCCATCCCTACCTCGCCACCTCCTCGCTCCAGGATCTGCGGATCAGCGGTCTGCCGGCGGCTTGCCTCGATCAGCGCACGATGACGAACGCCAGCACCGAGGGCCAGCTGGCCGAGCTCGCCGACGGCATCGATCTGCTGGCTGGCCCCGCCGGCGCGGTGCGGCTGGAGGATCCGGGCGCCTCCCGGGCGATCACCCTGGAGCTGCAGGCGCCGCTTGATCTGGCGGTGCTCTGGACGGATCCACCGCGGCCGATGCTCTGCCTGGAGCCCTGGACCGCGCCGCGGGGATCGCTGCTCAGCGGCGATCGCCTGCTGGCGCTCGATCGCGGCGACAGCCTGCGCCTGGCCTGCACCTACCGGCTCTCGCCCCTCTGATCACGGCTCGGGCCCTTCAGAGCAGGGCCTGCGGATTGACCCCCGGCAGGCGGCCGCGCGCCAGTTGCTGCAGGGGATCGAAGGAGCGTTTCACCGCTTCGATCATCGGCCGGGAGGCGGCATCCTCCCAGGCCGGCAGGCTCTGGCCGGCCGGTTGGCGCAGCACCGTC
>JBEDHF010000050.1:0-5861 GCA_041174245.1 Cyanobacteriota bacterium | reverse complement strand
AGCATGCCCCATCCCGGCGGCTTTGGCCCGGGGAGGTAACCGGCCTTCAGGGGCGGGCTGGCCGCCCCGCAGCGCCTACCTGCACATCCCCTTCTGCCATCGGCGCTGTTACTACTGCGACTTCGCCGTGGTGCCGCTGGGGGATCGAGCCAGCGCCGATCCCGGCGCCCCGGGCGCGGCCTCAATCGCCACCTACCTCGAGCAGCTGCAGAGCGACATCCGCAGCAGTGCCGCCGGCCCGCCCCTTTCCACCGTGTACCTGGGGGGCGGCACCCCCTCCCTGCTGAGCCCGGAGCAGGTGGGTGGCCTGCTGCGGGCCCTGCGGGAGCGCTTCGGCCTGGCCCCGGGGGCGGAGGTGAGCCTGGAGCTCGATCCCGCCAGCTTTGACCTGGAGCGCCTGCGGGGCTACCTCCGCCATGGCATCAACCGGATCAGCCTGGGCGGCCAGAGCTTTGACGATGCCGTGCTCGAGCAGCTCGGGCGACGCCATCGCCGGCGCGATCTCGAGCAGGCGATCCTCTGGCTGCAGCGCGAGCACCGGAGCGGCAGCCTGAACAGCTGGAGCCTGGATCTGATCCAGGGCCTCCCCGGCCAGGATCTCGGGCTCTGGCAGCAGCAACTGGAGGCAGCGATCGCCGCCAGGGCGCCCCATCTCTCGATCTATGACCTGATCGTCGAACCGGGCACGGTGTTCGAGCGCCGGCAGCAACGGGGGCTGCTGGCCCTGCCCGAGGAGGATCTGGCGGCCGATCTGATGGAGCTGACCGCGGTGCGCCTCGGCGCCGCCGGCTACGGCCAGTACGAGATTTCCAACCATGCCCTGCCGGGCCATGCCTCCCGCCACAATCGCGTCTACTGGAGCGGCGCCGGCTGGTGGGGCTTCGGCATGGGGGCCACCTCCGCCCCCTGGGGCGAGAGGAGCGCCCAGCCCCGCACCCGCGAGGGCTACGCCGAAGCCCTGAGGCGGCAGCTGGCCCCAGAGCAGCCTGCCGAGGATGGTCCAACGGCGAGCCAGAGCCCTGGGGAGCGCCGCGGCCTGCCCCTCGATGAGCTGTTGCTGGTGGGCCTGCGGCGCCGGGAAGGGGTGAACCTGGGAGCGCTGGCCCGCGAGCGAGGCCTGTCCGAGAACGCCCTGCAGGCCCTGGCAGAACAGCTGCAGGAGGTGCGGGAGCGGGGGCTGCTGGCCATCGAAGGCGACCGCTGGCGACTGACGGCCCCCGCCGGGCTGGCGATCAGCAATGCGGTGCTGCGGGAGATGCTGGCCTGGTGGGAGGCGTGGAGTGCTCCCTGACGGTGCCGATCCAGCCGCGCAAGGCCTCGATGAACAGGCCGCGACCATCCACCAGCGCCGGGCTGAAGGGCGGCTGACGCTCGCTGAGCCCGAGCAGATCGGCCGTGACCCGCACCTGGCCATCGCAACCTTCACCGGCGCCGATGCCGATCACCGGAATCAGCAGCTCCTCGGTGATCGCCGCAGCAAGGGAGGCGGGAATGTGCTCAAGCACAAGGGCAAAGCAGCCCGCCTCCTGCAGAGCCAGCGCTGAGCGACGCAGGCGCTCCTGACTGATCGGATCATTGGCCTGGCGCCGGTAGCCGAGCTGATGCACCGACTGGGGGGTGAGGCCGAGATGCCCCATCACCGGGATGCCGCTGCGGACCATGCGATCGATCGCCGCCAGCGTTTCCGGCTGCGCCCCCTCCAGTTTGACGGCGGCGACGGGAGTCTCCTTCAACACCCGCCCGGCGGCGGCCACGGCGGCATCGGTGCCGCACTGGTAGCTGAGAAAGGGCAGATCACAGATCAGCAGCGGCTGCTCGGGCCCAGGCTGCAGCCCCCGACCGACAGCAGCGGCGTGGTGGAGCATGCCCTCCAGGGTGACCGGCAGGGTGGTGGCATGGCCGAGGGCCACCATCGCCAGGGAATCGCCCACGAGCACGGCATCGGCACCGGCCGCCTGCACCAGGGCCGCCGACAGGGCATCCCAGGCGGTGAGCACGGTGATCGGCCGGCCGGCCTGCTTGAGGCCCTGGAAGTCGGCGGGGCGGAAGGCCACGGGACACAGCTGATCAGCACCCTTGCTAGCATCAAGCCGACTCGGACCCATGCGGCCCCGACGCCCAAACCTGGTCAGGACCGGAAGGTAGCAGCCACACGGGATGCTCGGAGCAGGCGTGGATTCCGGGTCACCCCATTCAGGGCCCCGATCAGCGCGACGATCAAGGCCCAGAAGCGCGAATCAAAGGCCAGAAGCCAGATCCAAGGCTCAGAAGTCAAGGATCAAGGCCCAGACCCCGGAGACAGGGGCCAGCAGTTGAAGCCTGGGGGCGTCATGGCAAGACAAGGCCGTGAAGACCAGGGGCGAAGCCATGGCAGTGGCGAAGCCATGGAAGTGGCGAAGCCATGGCAGCGCCGGCCAGGGGCCGGCTGAGGTGCCTGAGCGAGGCCAGGCCTGGCCCTGCCAGGCCAATGAAGCGAACGTGACCAGGCCGCATGGATGCGAAGCGGCCAGGCACCCGTGAGGGCGGGACGCCTCAGGGCTGGTTGGCGCGGTTCTGACGGTTGAGCAGGAACGGAGGGATCGAAGCACCACCCGGCTCCTGAGGGGCGCTGATCACCTGGCCCAGGGGCTCGAGCCGACGCTCGGCGCGGTAGCTGCCGCCGCTCTCAAAGCCCGTGACAATCACGGTGACGTGGATCTCGCCATCGAGACTCTCGTCGAGCACGGCACCGACAATGATGTTGGCCTCGGGATCGACGACGTCGTAGATCACCTCCGAAGCGGTGGTCATGTCCTCGAGGGTCATGTCCTTGCCGCCGCGGACATTGATCACGCAGCCCTTGGCGCCATCGATCCGCGCCGATTCCAGCAGCGGGCTGCTGATCGCCGCCTGGGCCGCCTCAAGGGCTCGGGAGCGGCCGGAGCCGACGCCGATGCCAAGCAGGGCGGTGCCGGCATCGGCCATCACCGAGCGCACGTCGGCGAAGTCAACGTTGACCAGGCCGGGCTTGGTGATGATGTCGCTGATCCCCTTGACGCCCTCCCGCAACACGTCATCGGCGGTGCGGAAAGCGTCCTGGATCGAGGCATTGGCCACGGCATCCCGCAGGCGGTCGTTGGGGATCACGATCAAGGTGTCCACGTGCTCCGCCAGGCGGGCGATGCCCTCCTCGGCCTGACGCATGCGACGACGGCCTTCAAAGCTGAAGGGCTTGGTGACGATGCCAACGGTGAGCGCCCCGCATTCGCGGGCCACTTCCGCCACCACCGGGGCAGCACCGGTGCCGGTGCCACCGCCCATGCCGGCGGCGATGAACACCAGATCTGAACCTTCCAGCGACTGCTGCAGGTCGGCGCGCGACTCTTCGGCCGCTTTCTGGCCGATCACCGGGTTGCCACCGGCACCGAGACCGCGGGTGAGTTTCTGACCGAGCTGCACGCGGCGCTGGGCCGACGATCCAAGCAGGGCCTGGGCATCGGTGTTCAACACCCGATAGCCGACCCCCTGAAGATCGGAAGCGATCATCCGGTTGACGGCGTTGCTGCCACCACCACCGACCCCGATCACCTCGATGCGGGCGTTCTGACTGGGGACAATGCCGTTGTCGCTGCTGGAACTGGAGGACATCACGGCTCTGGGAAAGGAATCCGGGGTTTCCGCGGCTGGGGCATCACCTCGTGGAGCAGCTTCCCTGGGGAGACTCTCCCTGGGGATCGCGGCACCTGAGAAGAGTGATCTCGGGGAATTATCCCTGAAAGACTCTTCCTTCAGGGAGTCTTCCCTGGAGGGCTGGGCACCATTGCTCTGTGGCTGCATTATGTCCGGCCCCGGGGCTGGCCATGAAGGAGGGATGGCATACCTTTACGCCTTCCAGTCTCCAGCGCAAGGGGATTGTCATGGGAATGGGTCAGGTCCATCCCGAGCGGGGGCGTGATGCTGCCGAGGGTTGAAGACGGGATCGGTGCAAACCGACGCCGCTTTTGGGAGCTCTGCAGGAGATGAGCGCCACCCAAGCGGGAATCGAGCCGGGCCTCGGCATTCAATCGCGCGCCGGTGTTGCCACAGGACGATTGGCTCCAGCTGCTGGCGCCGGCAACGAGAGTTCCGGATGCAGGGGATCGGTGAGATCAATCGCTTCCAGGCTCCTGCCCTGCAGACGGTGCGGCAGCGTGGCCGCAAGATGCGCGAGCACATCGAGCCGGTTGGAAAGCCGATCGTGATCCTGGCCCAGTCGCACCAGACCGAGGGGCTGAAGGCGCAGCCAGAGACTGCCATCGGAGCGGAACTCGATCGTTTCGATCGTGCCGCCCAGCTGATCGGCCCGCTGGAACAGCAAGGCCAGGGCCTGCCGATGCTCTGGCTGCCAGCCGCGCACCAACCGCCTGGCCGCAGCGGGCGAAAGGTTTCCCTGCTGATGCGGCACCATCCAGTTGCCGCGACGGTCGACGTAGCCAGGGACAGGACCATGGGGACCCGGTCGTTCAGCCCTGGCCACCGCCTGACGATCGATGAGCTGAATGCGCAGCCGCGGCGGCAGCATCAGGCGGCTGACCTGCACCTGCTCCACCGGCAGCGAGGCGCTGATCCGCTCGGCCAGCTGGCTGGGCTCAATCGAGAGCAGGGGCGTCGGGAACTGCAGCTGGCCGGCCTCCACCACCTGCGCCGTTGTCACCAGACGGCTGCCGCTGACCTGCAGCTGGCCTGGGCCTTCGAGCATCCAGCCCTGACGCAACAGCACCATCGCCAGGCCACTGCCGGCGGCCGTGAACACCAGCAGCCGCCAGAGATTGCGCCAGCGCTCCTGACGCTTCTCCCGGAGAAGCTGCTGCCGATGCGCTGCAGCCGGCGAGCGGGTGTCGCCCATCAGAGATCGCAACGGGAGCGCAGCATCAGCTCCTGCATCCAGCGGCGGGCGCGCTCGGCATCGGAGAACGGCAGATCCTGATGCTGACCGCCGCCCACCAGACGCAGGCGGCAGCTGCCCTGGGCCTCATCGGTGAGCGGGGCATCCCCGGATCCCAGGGCCATCAGTTCCACCAGCTCCAGCTGCTTGATCTCAAAGCTGCCGACGGGCTTCAGCACCCCCGCCTCAAAGGTGCTCCAACTGAGCTGGCCATCGAGCAGCCGGGCAGCCCCGCAACCATCGAGCTTGGCCAGCTCGGCCCCTTCCGCCCAGGCCCGGAACAGGCCCTGGCGGCGGCGCTCCAACCAGCCCAGGGCCGGCAGCAGCACAAACACGAGCAGCAGTGGCAGCCAGAGCAACCCATGGGTCATCGTGACGTGCCTCCGGGGGACGACGCGAACAGCGCCCATTCTTGTGCCCCTTGCACCAATTGGTGCACCAGCTCCTCCAGGGGCGTGCCACTGGCCTCCCAGAGCATCGGGTACATGCTCTGGGAGGTGAAGCCGGGGAGGGTGTTGATCTCGTTCAGCCACAGCTCCCCGCTGGCCTCGGCGTAGAAGAAATCCACGCGGGCCAGGCCCCTGGCATCCACGGCCAGGCAGGCCTCCAGGGCCAGCTGCCGGGCACGTTCGCCGATCTCCTGGGGCACCTGGGCCGGAATCACGGTGCGACTCCGCCCTTCGCTGTACTTGGTGTCGTAGTCGTACCAGTCGGCGTCAAAGCAGATTTCACCGACCACCGAGGCCTGCAGCCGTTCGGTTCCAAGAACGGCGCATTCCAGCTCCCTGGCCACCACCCCACGCTCGACCACCAGACGGCGATCGAGAGCGGCGGCGGTGCGCAGGCCGGCCTCGAGTTCCGAACGGTTGCTGGCCTTGCTGATGCCCACCGAGGAGCCGAGGTTGGCGGGCTTGATGAAGCAGGGATACCCCAGCTGCTGCTCCAGACGGTTCAGCAC
>JBEDHF010000049.1:0-9425 GCA_041174245.1 Cyanobacteriota bacterium | reverse complement strand
GTGCTGGGCCACGGCCAGCAGTTTGACCACGAAGCCGAGCTGGGCGGCGTAGTCCACGTCGCGGGCCTCCAGGCGGTCGATGCCCTGGGTGGGGATCTGGGTGCGTTCGATCGCGCCGCCGTAGGCCAGGCCGGCCAGGATCGCAATCTTGTCGGCGGCGTCACCGCCCTCCACATCAGCGGCCGGATCGGCTTCGGCGTAGCCGAGGCGCTGGGCATCGGCGAGCACGTCGCCGTAGGCCGCCCCCTCCGCCGCCATGCGGCTGAGGATGTAGTTGGTGGTGCCGTTGATGATGCCGCTCACCCGCTGGATCCGGTTGCTGCCCAGGGATTGCTTCAGCGGTTCGATGATCGGGATGCCGCCGCCCACGGCGGCTTCGATCAGCACATACACGCCCTGCGCCGCCGCCGCTGCGGCGATCTCGTCGCCGTAGCGGGCGATCACGGCCTTGTTGGCGGTCACCACCGGCTTGCCGGCGGCGATCGACCGCAGGATCAGGCTGCGGGCCGGCTCCAGGCCGCCCATCACCTCCACCACCAGATCCACTGCCGGGTCGTCCACCACCGCTTCGGCATCGGTGGTCAGCAGGGCCGGATCGAGATCCAGCGGCCGTGGGCGGGCCAGGTCGCGCACCGCCACCCGCTTCAGGGCCAGCTCGGCCACCAGAGGATGGCGCCCTTCCGGGGTGGCCAGGATGCCGGCCACCCCGGCTCCCACCGTGCCCAGACCGAGTAAGCCGATCCCGATCGTCATGCCGTGCTGCGCTGCGAAACCGTCGATCCTAGAAATCACCCGGTCCGATCAGGGAAACCGGGCTCAACTTCAGGCCGCTGCCTGCAGGGCGGCCGCCTGCGACTGCATCATCTTCAGGATGTTCAGGAAGCCGTTGGCCCGCGATGGGGTGAGGCTGGCCTGCAGACCGGTGGCGGCGATGAAGGCTGAATCCAGGGCCACCACGGCGGCGGGCGTCAGCCCCTCCAGCCCTTCGATCAGCAGCGCCAGCAGCCCTTTGGTGATCTGGGCGTCGGAATCGCCCTGCCAGTGCAAGCCCCCATCGCGCAGTTGGCCGACCACGTGCACCGTCGAGACGCAGCCCCGCACCTTGAAGACGTCCTGACGGAACTCCTCGGGCAGCGGTTCGAGCTTCTTGGCCAGCCAGAGCACGTACTCGTAGCGACGCCTGGGGTCGGTGGTCTCCGCCAGACGCTTGACGATCCGATCAAGGGCGTCGCTGCCGGTGACCATGGCGAAGGCAAAAGCGCAGGATTCGCCCCACTGTGGCGCGTCAGGGGTGGCGGCGGCGCCAGATCAGGCCGCCGGACACCATCCCCACCACCATCAGCGCCAGGGGTGCTGCTGCCGGCTCGCCAGCTGGTGGCCTGATGGGCTGCTGGGCCTGGGGCCCGTTGCTGCGGCTCGGGAGCTCGAGGTAGTCGCGGTGGCCGGCGCCGCCATCCACCTGCAGTTCCCAGTCGGGGCCCGCAGCGGCGGGCAGCTGGAAGCGCAGGGCGCCGAGGCTGTCGGTGCGGCCCAGGGCCAGGCTGCGTTGGCCATCGGCCGAGACCAGCCGCACGGCGGCCCCGTCCAGCGGCACCCCCGTGGAGAAGTGGGTCTGCAGCTCCAGGGTGTTGCGCAGCGCCTGCAGGCGCACCAGCGTGCTTTCAATCGCATGGGCCTGGGCCCTGTCCGGCCGGCCCAGGGAGCCAGCCAGGCCCAGGGCAAGCAGGAGCGCCAGGGAGAGCCGTCGGCCTGGCCGCCTGGGGGCCAGGCGCAGGAGGCGAGGGGAAAACTGCAGCATCATGCTGACCTGAGCGCTGCTCCAGCCAAGCATCTTCCCAGGCTGCCTTCAAGCGCAGGCGGAGCCGCTCAGGGGTGCGGCCGGGGTCAAAGGCCGAGCGCTCAGGAGGCGCTCCAGCGGCTGGTGTTGTTGCGGCCGGCCTGAACCATCCGCACCATGTCGCCCACCATCATCGAGAGGGCATCGCTCTCCTGGGAGCGACCGGCCAGCTCCGAGGCCAGGATGCGCTGTTGGGCCCCACCGCTGAGATCGCCGGTTGTGGGCAGGGTGGCGCGACGGGCCGGGCTGCAGAGATGGTTGCTGGAGGTCTGAGCCAAGGCGTGGGAGGCGCGCACCTGCCCATCCTTGCAAACGCCGCTTGGGATCGTTGTCCCTGCCCTTCGGCGTTAAGAGCTTGCAACGTTCAGGCGGGCCCCGATCCGCACCAGTGCAGGCCGTCTTCGCTCAGCCAGCCAGCCAGGGGCACATCCCAGGGATCGCGGGGTAGCTGCTGGCGCCGGCAGGCCGCCGGCAGCACCGCCAGGGCCGGCACCCGGGCCCAGGCGGGATCGGCGCGCAGGCGGTCGTACCAGCCGCCGCCGTAGCCGAGCCGGTAGCCGGCTCCATCCACCGCCAGGGCCGGCACCAGCAACAGCGCCAGTTCGTTGGCATCCAGGGCCGGGCCCACGGCCAGCGGCGCCGGAATGCCGCAGGCATCGGCTTCCAGGGGCTGCGCCAGCCTCCAGGCGCGGTAGCGCAGGTGCCCCAGCTCCACCGAGGGCAGGGCCAGCCGATTGGCCAGGGCCGCTCCGAGGTCGCGCAGATCGGCTTCCCCGGCCAGGGGCCAGTAGGTGCCGAGCCGGCCCGGCCGCTTCGCCAACAGACCCGGCAGCTCCTGGCGGGCGACGGCCAGGATTCCGGCTTCCGCCGCCGGCAGCGCCTGCAGGCGCTCGGCGCGCAGGCTCCGCCTCCAGTCGCGCTTGCTGCTCTCACCCATGGTTCAGCGTTGAAACCAGCCCGTCAGGGCGACGGCCAGGGCGTCGGCGGCGTCATCGGGCCGCGGCGGTTCGCTCAGGTTCAGCTCCCGCATCACCGCTTCCAGCACGGCGTCCTTGTCGGCATGGCCGTGGCCGGCCAGGGCGAGCTTGATCTGCATCGGCGGAAACTCCAGCACCGGAATGCCGAAGCGGGCCAGACTCATGATCAGCACCCCCCGCGCCTGCACCACCGAGATCGTGGTGCTGGAGCGGTAGAAGAAAAACTGCTCCACCGCCGCCAGCTCCGGCCGCCAGAGGCGCACCAGCTGGCGCAGGTCACGGGCGATCTCCACCATCCGTTCGCCGTCGCTGCGGCCTGGGTCGGTGCGGATGATGCCGCAGTCGAGCATCCGCTGCTCGCCGCCGCTGGTGTCGATCACGCCATAGCCGACCCGGGCCAGGCCCGGGTCGATGCCGAGGATCCTCATCCAGGCCCCCGGCGCTGCATCAGGCCGCCAGGGCCAGCTCGAAGGCGCTGCGATCGCCGTCATCGGCCCGATCGAACACCTTGCAGAACACCTTGATCACCCGGTCGCCCGAGTCGATGGTCTCCAGCGGATCCTTGCGCAGGCGGTGGCGCAGGCAGCAGGCCACCACCCGGGCCACATCGTCGTCGGTGACCTCGGTGCGGCCCTCGAAGGCGGCCAGGGCCCGGGCGGCACGGTTGGTGACGATGTCGCCGCGCAGACCATCGACATCCAGTTCGCCGCAGACCGCCGAGATGCGGATGCGCAGGTCCTGGTCGAGCTCCACCTGCGGCAGCCTCTGCTGCGCTTCCACCACCCGCTGCTGCAGGGCATCCTGGGTGCTGGTGACGGCGTTGTTGAAGCCGTCGGGATCGTCATCGAAGGCGGTGCGCTGGTCCACCACCTGCACCCGCAGTTCGGGATCACGCACGGTGCGCACCTCGACGCTCATGCCGAAACGGTCGAGCAGCTGGGGGCGCAGTTCGCCTTCCTCCGGGTTGCCGGAGCCGATCAGCACGAACCGGGCCGGGTGACGCACGCTCACCCCTTCCCGTTCCACGGTGTTCCAGCCCGAGGCGGCGGAATCGAGCAGCACGTCCACCAGGTGATCGTCGAGCAGGTTCACCTCGTCGACGTACAGCAGGCCACGGTTGGCCTTGGCCAGCAAGCCGGGCTCAAAGGCGCGCACGCCTTCGCTCAGGGCCTTCTCGATGTCGATCGTGCCGCAGAGGCGATCTTCGGTGGCGCCCAGGGGCAGGTCCACCATCGGCACCTGCCGCGGCTCGGTGGGCAGGGTCTCGCCCTGTTCGGCCCGCTGGCGCACCTCGGCGCTCTGCAGATCGGGATCGCTGGGGGAGCTGTTGTAAGGGTCGCCGGCCACCACCTCGATCTCCGGCAGCAGATCGGCGAGAGCCCGGATCGTCGTGCTCTTGCCCGTGCCCCGGTCGCCCATGATCATCACGCCGCCGATGCGGGGATCGATCACGTTCAGCAGCAGGGCCAGCTTCATTTCCTCCTGGCCGACGATGGCGGTGAAGGGGAAGACCCGGCGTTTCCGGTTCTGACTCACGGGCTGTGGCGGCGGGGCGGACGAGCTGACGGCTCCCTGATGGGACGCCTCAGTGTGCGGATTGTTTCACAACCGCGCCCCAGGCTGGGGGCTTCTGTTGCTCGGCAACGGTGCAGGGATCGGTGCCGGCTGGGGTGCAGGCCTCGCTGCCAGCAGCGGGCTCAGGGTCAGCACCTGGGGTGGTGTGGCATCGGCGGGATAGAGCAGACGCAGGCGCAGACGGCGCCGTTCGCCCGGAGCCAGGTTCACCAGGCCCAGGGCCGGGCCCGCTTCGCCCTGCAACAGCTGCAGGTGGAACGCACGCTGGGGGCCGGCGCCGGGACCCGCGTCAGCGTCGAGCCCCTGCACGATCACGGTGCCCCGGAAGGTCACCAGCGGGCCCGGCTTGCTGCGGAAGCGCAGGCCGCCGATCGCGGTGTCGCTTTTGAGGGGGGAATCGAGGCTCAGCGCCAGCTGGGCCGGGCGCTGGCTGCGGTTCACCAGGGGCAGGGTGAGGTCGTACTCGACGCCGTAGTTGCCGTGGGCAGCCCAGGCGGTGCCGGGGTAGAAGGCGCTGAGCTCGGCGCTCTGCACCTGGCCGCTGCCCAGCCGCCCCCGTTCCAGGGAGCTGATCGGCCAGGAGATCGGCGCTGCCGGCACCGCCAGATCCTGCTGGCCTGGATCGCTGAGCACCGCCCGCCAGAGGCTGCCTCGCTGCACCCCGCTCACCCGTGAATAGATCAGCGGACCAGCGGCGCCGCGCGGACTGGCGGCATGCTCCTTCGGGCTGAGGGGACCCGCAAGCAGGGTCTGCCAGCTGACGGGATCCGGCGCCTGATCGCCGCCGAACTGGGCCAGTGTCGCCACCGACACCGGGCCATCACTATCGAAGCGCAGCTGCAGATTGCGGCCATTCAGCGGTGGCACCAGGTGCCGCACCGGAATCGGTAACGCCATCAGCACGGTCGGGGCTCCGGGCTGGAGAATCCAGGGACCGGCGGGCAGGGGCCCGCTCGGGGCGATGGCGGTGGTCACCTTGGCCAGCAACTCCGCCGCCACCCGGCTGCCGGGCCCGGAGAAGACCATGGCGTCCTCCTGGGGCATCAGGCCCGGCAAGGGCAGGAACGGCGCCGAGGGCTGGGCCGGATCGCTCGATTGCGACAGGGCGGTCGATCCCGCCAGCAAGCGCAGGGTCACCGGCGTCGCTCGGCGGGAGCTGGCCACCACCCCCAGCCAGAGGGTGGCCTGCGGTTGCTCGGCCAGCCCCTTGACCACGTGATGGCTGAACAGGTCAAAGCGGCCGCTGAGGCTCCGGTCGAGGTGAACCTGCGGCGAGCGACCGGCTGGGGTGGGGAACGTGGACAACAGCACCCCCGGCGCCTGAATCAGCTCCGGGTTGTTGTCGTTGAGCAGCGGCACCGCATCGAGGCCGCCCCTGAGGGCGCGCACCTCCTGGGGCCGCAGCCAGATGAGCGGCGCCGGGGTGGCTGGCGGGGCGGCGGCAGGTGGCACGGGCATCAGCGGCGGCCGGCGGCACGGTTGGCGGCGGGCACCAGGGTCCGGGTCATCGCCCCGGCCATCGCCCGGATCAGATCGGTGGAGCGGGGGTCGTTGAATGGACCCTTGACGATGAAAGCGGCCACGGCCCGCTGGCCATCGGGTAGCTCGATCAGGGCCCCATCGGCGTAGGAGATGCCGATGTCACCGGTTTTGTTGAGCACCGTCACCCCTTCCGCCTGAAGCTCACTGTCGGGATCGGCGGAATCCTTGCCGAACGCCTGGAGCATCCCCAGGGGGATCAGGGTGTTGGTGTGGGAGTGGCCGAGGATCTCGCGAAAGAGATCGCGGGCGCGGGGGCTGAGTTTCTCGCCGGTGTCCACCAGGGCGATCGTGCGGGCCAGGTCGCGGCTGCTGGTGGTGTTGGTGCCATCGAGATCCGGCAGCCAGTTGCGCAGCACCGTGGCCGTCAGGCCGAGCTGGGCGAAGCGGCTGTTGAGGTTGGTCTTGCCGCCGAGGCGCTTGATCAACAGGTTGGTGGCGGTGTTGTCGCTGACCCGGATCATGTCCGTGGCCGCCAGATAGAGGGGAAAGCGGGTTCCCTTCGGTTTGCTGGCCATCCAGCCGGCGCCACCGCCCATCACCTCCTGGGTCATCGCCAGGGGTTCATTCCAGGCCAGTCGGCCCGTGTCGAACTCCTCCATCGCCGCCAGCAGGATCGGGCTCTTGATCGAGCTCGCGGCCGGCAGGGGCCGATCCGGCTGCAGCTGGGCATAGCGGCCGTCGTCCAGCACCAGCAGGAAGGCACTCACCTGCAGGTCTTTCTGGCTGGCGGCCAGCTGCGCCCAGCGCCGGCTCAGCGCCGTCAGCTCCTGACGCGGTTCAAAGCGGCCCAGCATCCGCCCCCTGGGCAGGCTGGTGTTGCCCGCGGCGGGATTCAGCGCCGCTGCTCCTGCATCCGGACGGCTCGGTTGGTTGCCGGCGCTGCCGCTTGCCGCCAGTTGCGGCGCCAGCAGCTTCAGGCCGGTGCCTGTCACCACCCCCAGGCCGATGCCGAGCACCAGCAGGCGCAAGGTCAGCAGCAGTGGACCGCGCCAGGCGGGTGGAAGGCGGCGCGGGGGACGGCCTTGGGGCACGGAGCAATGCCGAAGAGCTGGTGGGAAAGCTAAGGGCGGGGCTGCCGTGTTGCCCAGCGCAGCTGACGCACCATCCCCCGCAACAGGGCTACCTCCTCGCTGTTGATCTGGGCGCGCTGCAGCAGCCCCCGCACCTTCGCCATCCGGGCGTGGGCGGTGTGGGGATAGAGGAAGCCGGCCTCCAGGAGCAGGGCTTCCGCATCGCTGAGGGTGGCCTCCAGATCGGCGCGGCGGGCCGGATCCGGCCCGGGGGCTGGTGGCATCAGCGCGGCGGCCAGGCCAGCGGCGGTGGGGGCCGGTTCTGGCCTGGCACGCTGCAGCCGTTGGCCGTGCAGTTCATGCAGCAGAACGGCCACCGCGTGGGAGAGGTTCAAGGACGGGTAGTCCGAGCCGGTGCCGATCCGCACCACCCGACCGGCGAGCAGCAGCTCGTCGTTGCTCAGGCCCCGGTCCTCGCGGCCGAACACCAGCGCAGCCGGCGCTTCCGCTTCGGCCGCCAGCAACCAGTGCAACCCGCGATCGGGGGGCAGCACCGGTTGGGGCTCCGGTTCACTGCGGCCACTGGTCGCCAGCACCCGACGGCAGTCGGCCACGGCGCCGGCGAGGGTGTCGAACGTGACGGCCGCCGCCAGCAGCGCCCCGCCATGCACCGCCATCATCCGCGCCTCTTCCCCGTTGGGATCGCAGCGGGGCGCCACCAGACGCAGTTCCTGGATGCCGAAATTGGCGCAGAGCCTGGCCACGCTGCCCACGTTCAGCGGGCCGGCCGGTTCAACCAGCACCACCACCAGCGGGGGGCCTTGCGCAGCGGCGTTCACGTCAGGCCGTGCAGATGCTCGAGCAGATCAGCCATCGCCTGCGGATCGGGCTGGAAGCGGGGCATCGGTGGTGTGGCTCCACTCACCACCTGCTGAATCAGGCGGCGATCGTTCTTGCGGTGGCGGACCCCGTGCAGGTTCGGGCCGACCAGGCCCTGACCATCGATGCCATGGCAGCCGGCGCAATTGATCAGGAACAGCCGTTCGCCATTGGCCTCCGAACCCTTCAGCGACAGGGTGGCGCGGGTGTAGGGATCGAGCTGCAGCGATGGCAGGGCCAGCAGCAGCAGGGCCAGCAGCGAGAGTGCGGCCACAATCAGCAGCGCCCCCACCAGGGAGCCGCGGCCGCCGCCCGCTTCCAGCGAGGCCTCCTGCCCAGATGCCATGGCCACCGAAGGCATGGCCGGCGCCACCGGCAGGGGCAACGGGGACCGATCACTGGAGCGCTCGCCTGTCACAGATCAACGGTTGGACCCACGGTCGGGTCCTGAACGTGAAACAATTGTGGCGCGCTTCCTGCTCCGGCTGCTTCCGATGATCGAACCCCTCCTCTGCGGCATCGTTCTCGGGCTGATTCCGGTCACCCTGGTCGGCCTGTTCGTGGCAGCCTGGAACCAGTACCGCCGTGGTGGCGCCCTCGGCTGAGCCGAGCTCCCCGCACACCAACGCACCGGCGTCAGCAGAGGCTTGTGCCTGAGAAAGCTGTTCTTGCTGAGAAAAGCTGTTCTGGCTGAGAAAGGCTGTTTTCCCTGACAGAAGCTGTTCAGACCGGTCAAGCTTGTCTGGCCTATGCGCCGAGGCTGCTCTGCCTGAAACAGGCCGTTGGGCCCAAGACAAGCTGTTCTGCCCAAGACAAGTGTTCAGGCCCACCCTTCCATGGCTCCGCCTGCAAGGGTGAATCCCGCCGTTGGCGCTCAGCTTTGAGAAGCCCTCGCCCGTGCACTCTGGCGGTTTTTTGGCCAGGCCTCAGTGCCTGCCGTGATGCTTTGGCATCCCTTGGTTGCAGCTTGTGGCCCTGCGCCACGTTTGGAATCCTGCCCTCAGGCCCAGGCCTGCCGTCCAGCGACATGGGAGCAGGCCCTCGCCATCCGCTTGTTGGACCTGTCGGCATTCCGTGATTGGTCTGGCTGGGCGCCGCCTCAGCCCAGATCACGGCGGTGCCCCAGCAACAGCAACGTCGTGCTGCCGTAGCGGCGTTCCTGCCGGCACTGCCAGCCCTCAGGCACCGCTGGAACCCGGCCGGTGCCGCATTCGAGCACCAGGGTGCCGCCGGCCGCCAGTAGGTCGGCCGCCAGGATCGCCTCCGCCAGGGGCCGGTAAAGACCGGCGTCATAGGGCGGATCGGCGTAGATCAGATCAAAGGCGGCTTCGCCGCTCTGCTGCAGCCAGCGTTCTGCCGGCCCACAGTGCACAGCCACCGTGGTTTCACAGCGGCGTTGGGGCGGCAGGCCTGCCTGCACGGCTTCAAGGTTGGCCCGGCAGATCGCCGCGATGCGGCGGTCCCGTTCAATCGCCACGACGGCCGCCGCTCCCCGCTGCAACGCCTCACAGGCCATCACGCCGCTGCCACTGCAGAGGTCGAGCCACCGGGCTCCTGCCAGCTCGTACGCCAGGCAGTTCATCACCGCCAGACGCACCCTGGAAG
>JBEDHF010000048.1:0-2897 GCA_041174245.1 Cyanobacteriota bacterium | reverse complement strand
GGTCGCTTCTGCTTGCCATGGCTTCCCCCCAACCCCCGAGCACCAACGCCGACAGCCTCCAGGCGACGGGCGCTGCCAAGCCCGCGCCGCAGCGACGGATCGCCCGCGGCCAGCTCCAGCTCCAGATCAGCAACCAGGGCCGCGGTGAGACCTACCAGTGGCTGGAGCTGCTGCCGGGGCCGGTGCGGGGCCTGGCCTATTCCTTCGCCAACCTCGGCAACCCGGCCAAGCTGCAGATCCGCTACGGCCAGCGGGTGATCCTGGAGAGCGGTTACGACCAAGCGGGCGGCAGCGGTTGGCTGCCGGTGCCGGCCGGCGCCTCCAACCGGGTGGAAGTGATCGTCGTCAGTCGGGCGCCCTGCATCCAGACCCAGGTGGACCTGCGCGGCCTGAATGCCGGCGGTGGCTCCGGCAGCGCGCTGACGATCGCCGATGGCACCGCCCTGGTGGCCGCCGGCCGTGATCAACGCGGACTGCTGCGCCTGCCGGTGCGGCTGGCGGCGGCGGCGGCCAGCACGGTGCACGTGCGCTGGCGCACCCTGGCCGGCACCGCCAGCGATGGCCGCAGCGGCACCGACCGCGCCGACTTCCAGGCCAGCGCCGGGGTGCTGACCTTCAACCCGGGCGAACAGGAACGGGTGATCGAGATCCCGATCTTCGGCGACACACCGATCACGGCAGGGTCGGATGCAATGTTTGAGATATTCGCTCGCGATACAGCCTATAATAATCAAATACAAAGACGAGGGCTAGATGTAGACAGAATAAACAGCAATTCGCCTTATGGTGATCTGGGCTATCGCGTTGATCGCAGCTTCCAGGGCAGCGATGGTTTTCAAGCCCTCGGCCTCACCGCCAGTGAACAGTTCTATGTGCTGATCAGCGACCCCGACGTCCAAGGACTTCTTAGTCAGGACCAGCTCGAAGGAGATCGATTACTAGAGGAGATAAAAGAGAGCTTTGGCGGAAATAGCGATTCTCCCGCCTACCAGAGCGCCGAGGCGCTGGTGGAGGAGCTGAGCAGCCGCCAGAGCGGCTGGCGCTTCGCCACCGCCACCATCCACGACGCCGGACGGGCGCCGGTGCTGGCGATCCGGGGCACCGAACCGAGCCGGGAACTGGCCGACATCTGGACGGATCTCGATCCGAGCGGCATCGGTGCCGGCCAGTACCGCAACAACCGCCAACCGCTGCTGGCCTGGCTGGACGAGGTGAGCCATCCCGAAGGCCTCGAGGCCACCCTGGCGCCGCACATCACCGGCCACAGCCTCGGTGGGGCCCTGGCCCAGTGGCTGGCGGCGGATCCGGCCCTCAGCACCCCGATCGGGAGCGTGGTCACCTTCAACGCCCCCGGCATCGCTCGAACCGCCGCCCTCGGCGATCACAGCAACCTGGGGGCGGTGCGCCACTACATCACCAGCACCGACCTCGTCAGCCTGGCCGGGGAAGCGCTGCTGCCAGGTCTGGCCGTGATCAGCGACGTCCCCGGATCCTTCCGCAACCAGACACCGATCGCGGGGCCCCATCTGCATCCGGTGCTGGTGCCCGCGCTGAGCAACGGCCTGCAGCGGCCCGCCGGGCTGGTGCAGCGGCCGAGCACGGCCTTCAACGCGCCGCTGTTCAGTTATCTGCCGGATCCCGACTACCTGCAGTTTCTGCTCGCCGTCGCCCGGATCCCCGGGGTCGGTCCGGGTCTGGCGGCGGCCCTGGTCAGCCGCAGCGGGGTCGAGCAGGCCCGATCCCTGATCGGCGAGGAACTGTTCTCCGCCGCCGGCCGCTACCGGCTGGGCATCGAAACGGCCGAGGCCGTCAGCCGCGCCGCGAGCGGCTGGTCACAGCAGGCCTGGGCCAGCGTCAGCCAATGGTCGGCGGGCGCCTGGGAGGCCGCCGGCCAGTGGGACCCGCGAGCCTGGGAGAGCACCCGCCACTGGAACGCCGAAGCCTGGATCGCCAGCCGCCTCTGGAACGACCAGGCCTGGGCCGCCACGGCGCGCTGGGGGGCAGCCGCCTGGGAGGCCACCGCCCGCTGGGGAGACCAGGCGTGGCGGGCCACCGTGCAGTGGTTCAACGGCAGCGCTGGAGGCGGCGCCGGGATCGGGGTGCGGGCCCTGAGCGCCGCGATCAACGCAGCCCCCCTGGAACTCGGATTGACGGAGACCTCCCTGCCCATCGCCTCCAAACCTGAGGCCTCCAGCGGGGAGCAGGGCACGGACGCGAGCCTCCTGGCCCTGGCCTCGCCACCGCCGGCCAGCCGCAGCCTCGCCCTGACGCCCAGCGGCGATCCAGACGCTGCGCCGGAGTCGGAGCAGGAGCAGGCGCAGGCGACCGCAGCCGAGGCCCTGCAGGCGCCGGGATGGAGCGAGGAGGCCTGGATCGCCAGCGCCGCCTGGCCCGAGCCGGTGTGGACCGCCATGGCCGAGCACGCGGGCGAGGGCGATCAGCTGCTGCTGGGCCAGGCCGGCGCCGAGACGCTGCAGGGAGGCAGCGGCGACGACATCCTCGATGGCCTCGGCGGTGATGACCGCCTGATCGGAGGCGATGGCAACGACCTGCTGGTCGCCAGCTCCGGCCGGATGGAGCTGGAGGGTGGTGCCGGCGGCGATCAGTACCTGCTCAACAACCCGGGCGCCGGCCTGGCGGTGATCCGCGACCTTGAGCCCGCGCAGGGCGATCGGCTCGTTCTCAGTCTCCAGGGGCTGGCGCACAGCGGCGATGGCCCCTGGCCCGCCCTGCGCCTGGGCAGCCAGGCGGAACTGGCTGAGGATCGGCTGATCTACGAACGGAGCAGCGGCCGGCTGATCCTTGATGCCGACGGCAGCGGCCCCGGCGCCGGCCAGGACCTGGCGCTGCTGCTCAATCACGCCGACCTGAGCGACGCATCCCTGGACCTCTGGCAG
>JBEDHF010000047.1:0-28480 GCA_041174245.1 Cyanobacteriota bacterium | reverse complement strand
GCCTGCCCCTGGCCCTGCTGCGCCACCTGCTCGATCAGGTCAGCCAGCTGAAGCTGAGCCAGCTCACTGATCTGCTGCCAGCCCTGAGGATCCTGGCGCTTGCCCTGGCAGCGGGCCTGGTCCTGAAACTGACCGGTGCGGTGCTGGGAAGCCTTAACGAGCTGCCCCTGCTGGGCGGCCTACTCGAACTGGTGGGCCTGATCCGGATGGTGCAACTGCTCTCCCGCCACGCCCTCAAACAACAGAAGCGCGCCGAATTGCTGGGGCGGATTCAGGCGTTGAAACGAGAACTTCTCGGCTGATCATCAGCCTGCTGCGGGCTGAAACACTCAGCCCCGGCTTGCCCCATGCCCGAGCGAGGCCAGATAGCGCTTGCGCTGACCGGAAGCGAGAGGTTCATCGAGCATCCGGTCATCAAGACCCTCGAGGCGATCCATCCCAGTGAAGGGCGTTGAGCTGTTGATTCGCGTTCGCGACGCTGTCGACGGGGTGTCCTGCATGGGGCGAAGTCAATCACGCTTTTCACTTCAGCGCGATTGTTGCGGCGATGTTGTGATCTTTGCGACCAGAGAAGCGATGGCTGCGCTGCATCAACGCCGGCAGGACACCGACGCCATCCGCCATGGCGGGGCTGTCGGCGCAGCGTCAAGGCTCGTGCCACGGCACTGCTCCCGGCCGAATCAGCCGTCCCAGGCGCCCCTCTGCTGGAGTGGCTCTGATGGGGTCTCTCTGCTGTGGCAGGTCCGAAGCGGCTGCTGGGAAGTGGCAGCTGGGGAGTGCCAACGGTGCTGTGGCGGTGCGGCGCCGCCCCCAAGTGATGGCGCAACCGTCCCAGAATGACCTTGGCAAGTGCAAACTGGATCAAGGGCTGTTGATGGATCGATTCCGCGGGTTCTGATGATTGTTCTGGACCACCCCCTGCCAAGCGACAAGGCCCAGGCGATGCTCAAGGCCCTGGCTGATCCCCTGCGCCTGAAGCTGGTGCAGACCCTGGCGAGCAAGGAACACTGCGTCTGCGATCTCACCGATGCCCTGGGCCAGGCCCAGTCGAAGCTCTCCTTCCATCTCAAGGTGCTCAAGGACGCCGGCCTGCTCCTCGATCGCCAGGAGGGCCGCTGGATCTATTACCGGCTCAATGCCAGCGCCTTCCAGGATCTCGAGAGCTGGCTGTGCACTCTGACAAAGATCTGCAAAACCACAGGCCAGAGCTGCTCCCTCAGCCATCAGTCGGCCCCAACACCTGGATCCGTAGCGCTCGACGCCTTGGCCAGCTGAAACAACGACCACGATGGCCTGGAAACGCCTGAGCGTTCATGCGTGAAATCGCCTTTCAGGTGCTCAGTGATCAGCAAGGCCAGCTGCGTGCCCGGGCCGAGCAGGAAGATCTGAGCATCAGCGCCAGTTCGCTGGAAGACCTGCGTCATGAAGCCCGAGAGGCACTGATTGCCCGCTTCGGCGAGGCCCATGGCACGGTGCGGCTGCGCCTTTTGCCACTCCAGACCCCGCGCTGCTGGCGTCCGCAGCCGATCGATTGGCGCCCTGCCGCCGCCATCCCGACCGCGGCAGCCGCTCAGGCCTGAGGCTGCTCTGGCCCTGCTGGCAGCGGCGGCTGGGGACGGGGCGCCGGCTCGCGCAGAGGAATCAGGGCGCTGGCCAGTCCGACCATCACAAAGGCGAGAGCCCCGAGCAGGGCGAGCAGACGCAGAGGCCAGGGCAGATGGGCACCCTGGTCGCGCAGGGCCGCCAGCTTGGCGTCATCATCCTCGAGATCCAGGGGGCAATCTGAGCTGCGGCGCTGAGGGACCATCGATCACGCTCCTGCCATCCAAACCTGCAACGCCAGCGTGACCCAGACCCAGGCGCTGGATCCGGGCCTGAGCACCGGGTTCAGGAACGGCGCTCCATGCCCATCAGCTGGGCGGCATAGGACTCACTGAACGTGGCCTGCATGTGCCAGGCCCGCAGCAGGGTGCTGGCCACCCGGCGCAGCTCCTCGAGATCCGTGCAGGAGGCGATCGCGCGCTCCTGAAGCTCAAGCGAGAACTGACGGCTGAGGGAGGGATCGATCGACATGGAGCCCCAGAGAAACGCAAAGCTTCATCAGACGTTACAAAGCCCAGGCCGGCGGCGGCGGCCCGCTTTGGGGTGGTGATCCGTCGCAAGATCAGGCACTTCCACCCATTGCAAGGGGACGCGGGCGGAAGGATGCTGAGGCCATCGGGATTCGGAGGCTCCAGGCCATGGACGACACCCCCCCCAACCAGATCCAAGGAGTGCGCTGACGATCCGGCCCCTGCTCCAACACTCTCACCGGATCTCTGGCTTCCCCATCACGGCCATCACGGCCATCAAGGCCATCACGGCCCTCCATTGCACCGTTCACGGTTGCGCTCCAGCGACGATTCGGTCCCCAGGCCGCCTCTGAGCCATGGGTCAACCTCAGGTGCCCCGGAGACCAAGGGAAGCCCCACTGGTCACCTGGCCCCAGGTGGCGGCGTCAGCAACTCCGCCCTTCCGATGCGATGCCTCCAGAGCGAAGAATCTGGCGGTACCCGGGCCCTTTCCCCCCTTTCATTCGTCCAGGCGGCACCGTTGGCACGCCCCAGCCAAGAAGACCTGCATCATTGGCTGGCTTTCTGACGGCATCGGCGCTGAGCGCTCGGACAGGGGAAGGGGCCCCGCATCCACTCAACGCCCGTCATGGACGGCAGGCACATCAAGGCCTTGCGGATCGCAGTCCCTGCGCTGTCAGGGACAACCCCTGTCAGAGACAGGCGCTGGGCTGAACGTCCCGAAGAAGGCGGCTCCAGGCCTTCCGCCCCGCCAGCAGCACGGCCGGCGAGCGCAGCCACCCGGATGGCCGCCAAAGCAGGCGCGTTGACGGCACCAGGAGCCGCCACCAACACCAGACCGCCAGGAACGGCCTCGGCTCAGAAGCCGCAGCAACGCGGGCCCCGTCAACCAACGAGGCCTGCGCTGGCGGGCGATGCGCCCGCCCAGGAGCGCCGCTCAACGACGACCGAGCAGCTCCTCCCAGGAGGGGCCGTGATCGGCTGGCGTGGTCGTGGGCGCCTGCGGACGCAAGGCGGATCCGCCATGACCAGGAACCACGAGCGATCGCAGCAAGGCCGTGGTAACAGCACGGCCCGAAACCGCCGCAGACCACGCCATGGCGGCGAGGCCACGGCGGCACGCGGATGGAGCGGCGGCTTGGGGCTGCAGCGGCTCGCTGGCGCCGGTGCCAGGCACCGGAAGAAACGTCGACATCAGAAACACACACGGATATGAATCGCGCACCGGCAAGCTGCCGGTCCCGAACCGGGACTCGCACAGGCAGCTCTGAACCAGATGGTTGGACCTGGGGAACCGCGTCCAGGAAGCGCAGGGGGCGGTTCGGTGCTGTGTCCGGCATCGCGGGTCGTGCCCGCCGGCTTCTGCCAGACCTCCACACCATAGGACCGGCCAGCCCGTGTGACAGCCGCGGAATCACCGTTGCGGCAGCTCCGCACCCGTGCTGGCCAAAACAGCGCTGCCTAGGGTTGACCCAGATGCACTGGCGCCGCGCCTTGGTGAGCGAGGAGGATCTGCAGGCCCTCGACTACCTGCTCTGGTTGGGCAATGGTCGTCTGGCCGCCGAACAGATCGGCACCCACCAGAGCACGATCTCGCGACGGGTCGCCCATGTGCTCGCGGTCTTTGACCTGAGCCTGAAGCGCAGGGGCAGAGAGCTCCTGATCAAGGGCGTTCACGGCGATCTCCTGACCCTGCAACGCCAGGTGCACCAGGGGCGCCGCCTGCTTGGAGCCCTGCCGCTGCGCCTTGAGATCGAAGCCTCCGCCTGGCCCAGGATCGGCGCCGTGACCCTGCCGGCCTGGCACCGCCATCGGAGCACGCAACGTGCCCCTGGAGAGCAACTGGCCCTGCTCCAGGAGCACGTGCTCGATGCCTGGATCGGACCGATGCACCAGGAGCTGAGCGCCGAGCAGATGGCAGACCCCAGCGCAGTGCGGGTGCTGCCGCTGACGTCGGCCGACACCGACCAGCCCCTGGCCCTGATGGTGCGGGCGGAGCATGCCGAGCACCCGCAGATCAGCGCTCTGCTGCAGGCCCTCTCGCCGCCTCCCCTCCCCTGAACCGCGGCACAGCGGTGTCGGCGCTGCCTGCAGACGCCAACGAAAGGCGGCGACGACTGGCGGCGAGATCGCGATCCTGGCCCAGCTTGTGGCCAAGGATGCCCAGCAGCATCGAGGCCAGGCTCAGCCAGCCGTACGCCGGCAGATGGGCCTGAACCGCCGCCAGCAAGGCAGGGCCCAGTTGCGCCGGGTCTTCGAGCCGCTGGATCACCGCGAGGCCGCCGACCAGGAGCAGCGCCGACTGCGCCACCAGCGCCGGCAACGAGAGCAGCGATGCCAGCAGCATCGGTGTCAGCGAACGACGGCTGATCGCATGCAGCAGCAGCACCGGCACGCCGATCATCGGGGCATTGGCGCCCACGGCCCAGGCCCAGCGCCGCCAGGGGCCATCGCGCAGACGCCGGCGCTCGGCCAGCTCGCGCCCAGATCCCGAGGCAGCCGCTTCGGAGGTGGCAGCCAGGTCGGCCATCAACGGCAGACGATCAGCGAAGCACCAGTGTGGCGGGAGGGGACGCCTGCCACCTCCCGCGCCTCGGTGTCAGCCGGCTGAACCGGTGCTGAGCATCGCCGCCGCCGTGGTCACCACCACCCGCAGCACCTCCACAGCACCGATAGCGACAAAGCCATACCAGAGGCGCTGGGCAAACTGCGGCGGCTGACCGTTGGCCCAGGCGGGCGACACCAGGGCGCCGCTGAAGCGGGCGCCACTGCCGAGGCCGCCGGCAGGAGCGCGCCGGGAGATCGCCTCACGCCAGTAGGCGTCGTAGCGGGGGGCCTGCTGGTTGAAGGGGATCTCACCGATCGAGCGACCGGGCAGCACCCGGGAACGCTGATAGGGGACCAGATCGGTTCCAAAGGCGTCGTTGTACTCAGCCGATTGCAGCAGAGCATCCACAAAGGCCTCAAAGCCCTGCTCGGCGATCACAATCGACCAGGCAATCCGCTCACTGTCACCGTGAACAGGACGGCCGAGAACACGACCAACCACCTGTTCAACAACGCGATAGTTGCTGTTGCAACGATAGAAGTCGTTGCGGAATTTCTCGGAGAGCAGCAAGCCGCGCACAAAATCACGCACCGTGATCTGACCGCTGCGGAGCTGAGATTCCAGGACGGAATCGCGATCCACCTTGAAAGCGTGGAAGAAGATCTGGCGGTAAGCCTGCTCAATCAGCTGATCAAGGGCCGCCGCATCGCGCACCGGCGTCAGGCCGGAAATCTGGCGCGGGGTCTGCTCGCTCCCTACCAGAAAAGTTTCAACCCGCGCATTATTTGTCACAGGTCGGGGTTCCAGCAGGGGAAGAGCCATGGAGAGCGAGGACAGATGTTCGGCACGGCTGAACGTATCGACAGTCCTGGGATTGCTGCTCTGATCAGAACAAATACTCACACAGCTTCACCGGGCGACATGGAACGCTCACATTGGAGACCTTGCCTCCCCAGCCGATGACGCACCGCCGGTCGTGGCGCAGCGGCACAGTCATGGAGCGGCCAGCCAGGGGGGCTGCAACGGATCCGCCCCGGGGATGGCGCGGTTGATCTCGTGATCGAGATGGAGCCACCAGAGCTGCAACGGCGTGGCCGTCGCGGGGCGTCCATAGGGGCGATCACCAGCGGGCATCAGTCGGGCCACCTGCTCCGGATCCACCGCCGCCAGCGCCATCCGGCGTTGCAGGGCCAGCGTTGAGGCGATCGCCAGCCCCTGCCCCACCGACACATTCAGCTCCACGATCCGTCCGGCCCCGGCGCCAAAGCCAGCAAACCCGGAGGCCGGCCCCAGCACCGCCAGGTTGCTGATCTCCAGGGGCAGGGTGTGCCGATAGCCGAAGTTGAAGGTGGGCTTCGCCTTCGGCCACCACCCGGCCAGGCTGCCCCGGAAATCGAGGGCATAGGTGAAGGTTCCGAGCGCCTCCCGGCGGGGCACCCCTCCCGCCGCCATCCGTTCCGCGCTGAGCGCCTCGAGCGGATGGGCGATCTGCTCGGCGCTGCGCACGTAGAGCTCCGGGCTCCAGACCACCCGTCGCACCCCCTGGCGCCGAAAAAACCGGCTCACCGCCGCCGCCGCCGGACGCATCCAGGGCAGCGGCCGGTTCCCCGAGGCAAGCACAGCCCGGTTCTGGGCGGCGTCGTTGCGGAACAACAGGGCGTTGACGCTGAGCCGATCGCCGATCACCGCGATGTTGGCCGCATCCAGCAGCACCGGCGACTGCTCCAGTCCCGGCGGCAGTCGCGACTGACCATGAAAGGCGATCGCCAGCGCCGGACTGCGCTGATCGATGCTGTCGCTGGTGCTCGAGAAGGCGAGCTTGGGACGTCCGTCTGGCGTCAGCAGATCCGCTCGCAAGCGCTGGCGATCGTTTCGATACTGCGGCCAGAGCTGCAGCCAGCGCTGCGCTTCCGCATCCCGGGGATCCAGCAGCCGACGCGTCAGCCGGCTCTCCAGGCGCAGCAGATCGCCGTAGGTGAATCCCTCCAGTTCAAAGATCCAGCCCAGCGAGAGGCTCTGATCCGACAACCGGCCCCCACCCATGCCCGGCAACCGCGGCACCAACGCCAGCTCGGTCAGGGCGCCGCCGAGGCTGGCATCGATGAACAGCTCGGCCCCAAGGCTGCCGTAACGGCGTGTCTGCACCGTGCAGATGCGGCGACCATGCAACCGCACCCCCAGCAACGCGGCCCGGGGCAGCCGTTCGATCCGCGCTTGCTGCAGGGCGCGCGCGAAGGCCCGCGACGCCCGCTGCGGCTCGACCGCAATGGCGTGGGCCCCCACCAGCTTCAGGAAGCGGGCATAGAGATCACTCGAGGGCGCCAGCGGCGGCAATGGGCCGACCATGTCCGCGGGCACCTGATTGCGATCGAGGTAGGCGAGACCCGAACGCACCAGGGTGCCGCCGATGCCCGCCGAAAGGTCGGCATCGGTGACCAGGGCCAGGCGGGCCTGGCGCAAGCCGGACACCCGATCGAACTGGCGCCGCAGCTCCAGCACGGTCATCACCGCCGCCGGCTCATCGCCGACGACGATCACGGCGTAATGGCGCTCGCCGACCCGTTGGCAGCGCGGCTCCAGCCGCGGCACTCCCGGTGGTGGCAGCAGGCGCGGGAAGCGGGCGCGATCCAGCGTGGCCGCCGCCACCGGCAAGGCGATCAGGGGAGCGCTCCAGGCCGCAACCCAGGCCCCGCGCCAGGCACCCCGCAGCGCATGGCGCCCACGAGGCTGGCGCCGCCGGCGAAGCGAGAGACACTGGTGGAGAGGCGCGCACAGGCGAGCAGACCATGGGGGCACCCCCTCGCCCAGACAGCGGCCCAGAAGCCGCCGCCAGCCCGCCGGCGGCGAGGTGTCCAGGCCGTGCCGACGCTCGGATCGCTTGCCGCCCTCGGACCACCCCATGGCCGTCATTGTGGTCAGCGCAGAGCGCCCTGGCGGCAAGCCTGGCCCTGATCAGCCTGGTCTGCGGCGGCGGTGCGGCGGCCCAGGGGCTCCCTCCGCCGCCAACCCTTCCGGCGGTGCCACTCCTGCGCCCATCCCGGCCAGCCGGCGATCCGCTCGGGGTCTGGCTGACCACGGTGGACAGCCCGGTGCTGCGGGATCCCGGCGCCGCCGCCCAGGCCCGCCGTTTTTTGCAGCAGCAAGGCTTCAGCCGCGCCGCGATCCCCCTCCAGACCGGCGGGCTGCTCACCTGGCCGGCCCTCGCCCAGAACAATCCGCTCGGGCTATCCCTGGATCCGGAGCTGCCGAGCCGTGATCACAGCGCTGAGCTGCTGCAGGGCCTGCGCGCCGACGGCCTGCGCACGGTCGGCTGGTTTGAATTCGGGCTGATGGCACCGGCTCGCGCCTCCTGGCTGGAGGGTCGAGGCGATCTGCTGCTGCGACGCCCCGATGGAACGGCGCTCTGGCTGGAGGGGGGCCGGATCGAGCGGGTCTGGCTCAACCCTGGCGCGACCGCCGTTCAGGAGGGGCTGGTGGCACTGGTGGTGGATGCCTGCACCCGCCTGCCGGTTGATCTGATCCAGTTCGATGACCACCTCGGCCACCCAGCCGAGTTCGGCTACGACCCCCTCACCCTGGCGCAATGGCGCCAGACGGCGGCGGGCAGCGCCGATCCCGATCCGGCCCCCGAAGATCCGGCCTGGCGGGCCTGGCGGGCCGGCCGGGTCACGGCCCTGCTGCGGCGGATCCGCACGGCGATGGCCCGTCACTGCCCAACGGTGCAGCTGTCGATTGCCCCCAACCCCCAGGCGTTCTCGTACCGCACCTACCTGGCCGACTGGCTGGGCTGGGTGCAGGCGGGCCTGGTGGATGAGGTGGTGGTGCAGCTCTACCGCGATTCGCCGGCCGCCCTGGCGCGGGAGCTGGCCCAGCCCTCCCTGCGGATGGCCGGACAGCGCGTGCCTGTTCGGATCGGCCTGCTGGCGGGCCTCAAGGGCCAGGTCCGGCCCCTGAAGCGCCTGCAGCAGGACATCGCCCAGGTGCGGGCCCGGGGCCTGCCTGCCGTGGACCTTTTCTTCTATGAAAGTGCCCGTGAACAGCGCCAGCGCCCGTGAACGCCGGCATCGCCCACCCGCGAACGGCGCTGGCGGCAGCACCCGGCCCCTGCCCGGGAACGCAGCCGGGCGATGGCGCTAGCTTGACGCCGTGACCCGCCTGTTACGCCCCCGGAATCTCGGCCTGCTCCTGGGCGGGGTGCTCGCGTTGGCCCTGATCCGGGGCTGCTGGTCCCAGGGAGACGAGAGCCGGCCGCGCCCGCCGGTGCCCGTGCGCCTGAGCGTTGCCCGACTGGGCGAGCTGCCGCTCACCTATCCGATCACCGGCGAGGTGACAGCCCTGGCCTCCGCAGCGATTCAGCCCCAGGTGGGCGGGGTGCTGCAGCAGGTGCATTTCCGTGAAGGCGATGAGGTGCGCGCCGGTGCCCCCCTGTTCAGCCTCGATCCAGCCCCCTTCCAGGCCGCCCTCGGCCAGGCCCGGGCCAACAGTGAAAAAGCGCGGGCGCGGCTGCAGGAAGCCCAGGCCCAGGCCCGCCGCAGCCAGACCGAAGCCCGGGCCGCCGCCATCCGCGCCGAGCGCTACGGGCGCCTGCGCAACCTTGGAGCGGTTAGCCAGGACCAGGCCGATCAGTACCGCAGCGATGCCGAAGCCCTGGCCGCCAGTGCCAGCAGCAGCCGCAGTGGCATCGTCAGCGCCCGGGCCGACCTGGCCGCCGCCCGGGCCGCGGAAGCGGTGGCGCGCCTCAACCTCAGCCGCACCACGATCCGTTCACCGATTCAGGGACGCACCGGCCAGCTGAAGGTGACGCTCGGCAACCTGCTGCGCGAGGGCCAGGGGCAGACCCTGGTGGTGGTCAACCGGTTCGAGCCGATCCAGGTGCGCTTCTCCGTGCCCCAGGACCGACTCTCCCAAGTGATCCCGGGCCAGCGGCTGGTGCTGAGCGACGGTCGAACGGGCGTGGTGAGCACCCTCGACAACAGCATCGACGCCAGCACCGGCACAACCCTGGTGAAGGCCACCTTCAGCAACCGCGACCGGCGCCTGGTGCCCGGCCAGTTCGTCAAGGGAGCGCTGCAGCTCGGCACCCTGCGGCAGGTTGTGCTGGTGCCGGAAACCAGCCTGCAGCGCGGCCAGAGAGGCCCTTTCGTCTGGATCGCTGCTGGCAAGCGAGCCCAGCCCCGGCCAGTGCGCACCGGTGCCAGCGCCAACGGCCAGGTGGCAATTCTGCAGGGCCTGAAGCGCGGCGATCGCGTCATCACCCAGGGCCAGTTCGCCCTCAGCCCAGGCAGCCCGATTCGGATCACGGCGCCACCGGGCGCGCGTCCCACCCCCTGAGCAGCGATGGATCTGACGCCGTTGATCCGCCGCCCCGTGGCGACCCTGGTGCTGATGCTGACCTTGGTGATCTGGGGTCTGGCCGGGTTCCTGCAGCTGCCGATCAGCGATCTGCCGACGATCGATGTGCCGACCCTGCAGGTGAATGCCTCCCTGCCGGGGGCCAATCCAGCCACGATGGCCACCGCCGTGGCCACCCCCCTGGAGCAGGCCTTCACCAGCATCGCTGGATTGGCAGCGATGAGCTCCAGCAGCTCCCAGGGCAGCACCCAGATCAACCTGCAGTTCGATCTCAACCGCGACATCGATGCCGCGGCCCAGGATGTGCAGACGGCGATCAGCCAGGCCTCCCGACTGCTGCCGCCCGACCTGCCCCGCAGTCCGGCGGTGCGCAAGGTGAACCCAACCGAGCAACCGATTCTTTATCTGGTCTTGAGCTCGGATCTGCTGCCGCTCTCGGAGGTCACCCATGCGGCCCAGGTGGAACTCTCCCAACGCCTGTCCCGCATTGCCGGGGTCTCGCAGGTGCAGGTGTACGGCGCCCAGAACGAAGCGGTGCGCATTCGCCTCGATCCCCAGGCCCTGAGCGCCCGCGGCCTGGGATTGGATCAGATCAGCGCCGCCATCAACGCCGGCAATGCCAACCTGCCCACCGGCAACCTCTACGGCCCGACCCGCACCCTCAGCCTCGAGGACACGACGCGCCGGGATCGGGCAGACACCTATCGGCACCTGGTGATCGCCAGCCACCAGGGCGCACCCGTGCATCTCGAGGATGTGGCGGAGATCGTTGATGGCGTTGAGAACGAACGCCTGGCGAGCTGGTACAACGGGCGCCGCTCGATTGTGGTGGCCATTCAGAGGCAACCAGGCGGCAACATCGTGGCCATCACCGAAGCGATTCGCAAACAACTTCCAGATCTACGCCGACAGATTCCAGGGGCGATCTCGATGGAGGTGCTCTTTGATCGTTCGGAGTCGATTCAGGAAGCAATCCATGATGTGGAACTGACCCTGCTACTGACGATTGCCCTGGTGGTGGCGGTGGTCGCCCTGTTCCTTGGCACCGGAATCTCCACCTTGCTACCGGCCCTTGCGATTGTGATCTCGCTGCTGGCCACCTTCGGAGCGATGCAGTGGCTGGGCTATTCCCTGAACACGATCTCGCTGATGGCCCTCACCCTCAGCGTTGGCTTTGTGGTGGATGACGCGATCGTGATGGTGGAAGCGATCGTGCAACGGCAGGAGCAGGGGGAGCCGCGCTGGCAGGCCGCCCTGCGCGGCTCCCGCGAGATCGGGCCGACGATCCTCTCGATGACCCTCTCCCTGGTGGCGGTGTTCATTCCGATCCTGTTTCTGGGCGGACTGCTCGGCCGCCTGTTCCGGGAATTCGCCGTCACCCTCAGCCTGGCGATCCTGTTCTCCGGGCTGGTGGCCCTCACCATGACGCCGATGCTGGCGGCGCGGATGCTGCCACCGCCTGAGGCCGAGCGGGCCGGGGCCAGCCCCTGGCTGCAGCGTTTCGACCGCGGCTTCCAACGGCTGAAGCAGGCCTATGCCCGCACCCTGGCCGCAGCCTTGCGGCGTCCGAAGCCGGTGCAGGTGGCCTCCACCGGCTTGCTGCTGCTCTCGCTGCTGCTGGTGCTGCTGGTGCCCAAGGGCTTCATCCCCGAGGCCGACACCGGCCAGCTGACCGTGATCACCCAGGCGGCGGAGGGCACCTCCTTCGCGGAGATGAGCCGGCTGCAGAACGAACTCAGCCGCCGGGCAGGGCGCCACCCCGCCGTGCAGGGCGTGAACAGCACGATCGGCGCGGGCGGTCCGAACGCCTCCGCCAATGCCGGTCGCCTGTTCCTGAAACTGAAGCCACGAGGGGAGCGCAGCGATGCCCAGAGCGTGCAACGCCAGTTACGACGCCAGCTGAACGGCATCCCCGGTCTGCGCGCCTTCGTGAAACTGCCGCCGGCGATCAACATCGGCACCAGCTCCGGCCGGGCCCAGTACCAGTTCACGATCAGCGGCAGCGATCTCGACACGCTGCTGGCCGAGGCCCCGGCTTTTGAGGCCCGCCTGCGGTCCCTGCCGGAGCTGATCGATGTGAACAGCGACCTGCTGCCCAACAATCCGACCCTGGCAATCGCCATCGATCACGATCGCGCCGCCGATCTCGGCCTCGATGCCACCCGGGTGCAGAGCGCCCTGCGTCTGGCCTACGGCGACCCGCAGGTGTCCACGATCTATCGCAATGACGGACAGGTGCCGGTGATCGCCGGCGTGGGCCCGAAGCATCAGGACGACCCCAGCGACCTGAGCCAGCTCTCGATCCGCAACGATCGGGGCCAGCTGGTGCCCCTCGACACGATCGCCGGCCTAGAGCAGCGCGATGGCGTGGTGACGATCAACCACAGCGGTCAGCTGCCGGCCGTCACCTTCTCCTTCAACCTGCGCCCGGGCACCTCCCTCGACCGGGCCACCGAGCGGATCCGGGCCCTGGCCGCCGGCTCCCTGAGCGAGGCGATTCAGGGAACCTTCCAGGGCACCGCCCAGTTGTTCGAACAATCGCTGCTGGGGCTGCCGCTGCTGCTGGCGACGGCGGTGCTGGTGATCTATGGGGTACTCGGGATCCTGTACGAAGATCCGATCCATCCGCTCACGATTCTCACGAGCCTGCCCTCGGCTGCCGTGGGCGGACTGGTCACGCTGCTGCTGTTCGGCTCGGAGCTGAACGTTTACAGCAGCATCGGCCTGATCCTGCTGATCGGCATCGTCAAAAAGAACGGAATCATGATGGTCGATGCGGCGATCGCCAACCGCCGCCGCGGCCTGGCGGTGATCGACGCGATCGAGCAGGCCTGCCTGCTGCGGTTCCGGCCGATCATGATGACGACGGTGGCGGCCCTGATCGGCACGCTGCCGATCGCCCTCGGCCTCGGTGCCGGCGCCGAAAGCCGTCGCCCCCTGGGGCTGGTGGTGCTCGGTGGGCTGCTGCTCTCGCAGCTGGTGACGCTCTACATCACGCCGGTCTTCTATCTGCAGGCGGAACAACTCGCCGCCAGGCTGGGGCTCAGGCGTGAGCCGCAGGAGCACGCTCCGCTCCCGAACGCCGGCCCTGGCTGAGTCCCCGCGAGGGCGAGTCCTAGGGTTGGCATCCCGAGCGTCGCCGACTCGCCCGATGGGTCAGATCCGATTCCCCCGCCTCGGCAGCCTGCGGCGGGCCCTGATCGGCCAACCCCTGCCGACCAGCGCCCACGCCGAGGAGCGTTACAGCAACGCCGAAGCGCTGGCGATCCTCAGCTCCGATGCCCTCTCCTCGGTGGCCTACGCCACCCAGGAGATCGTGCTCGTGCTCGGCATGGCCAGTGCGGCGGCCGTCTTCGACTACACCCTGCCGATCACGGCCCTGATCATCGGCCTGATGCTGATCGTGGCGATCAGCTACCGCCAGACGATCAAGGCCTACCCCAGGGGCGGGGGCTCCTACCGGGTCTCCCAGGAGAATCTCGGGCCGATCTTCGGCCTCATGGCCGGAGCCTCCCTCTCGATCGACTACGTGCTCACGGTGGCCGTGAGTGTGGCGGCCGGCATCGCCGCCCTCACCTCCTATTTCCCGGGGCTGGAACAGCAGCGGGTGCCGCTCTGCCTGCTGGCGGTGGTGCTGGTGATGGTGGCCAACCTGCGCGGGGTCAGTTCCAGTGCCCGGCTGCTGAGCTTTCCCACCTATCTCTTCATGGTGGTGGTGGTGACGCTCCTGATCGGCGGTGCGATCAAGATCGCCCTGGGGGGCATGGCCCCCCAGCCGATCGGTCACCAACAGGAGCTGCTGGAGCATGCCCACGGTCAGATGACCGCCTTCGGGCCGCTGCTGTTGATGCGGGCCTTCAGCTCGGGCTGCGCTGCCCTCACCGGCATCGAGGCGATCAGCGACAGTGTTGCCGCCTTCCGGCCCGTGGAATGGCGCAATGCCCGGCGGGTGCTGGTGGTGATGGTGGTGATGCTGGCGCTGATGTTCGGCGGCATCAGCGTCCTGGCCCAGAGCACCCATCTGGTGTACACCGAGCATGGCCCAACGCTGCTCTACCAACTGGGCGAGCAGGTGTTCGGCAATGGCGTGCTGCTGTTCGTGCTGCAGCTGGCCACCTTGATGATCCTGCTGCTGGCGGCCAACACCGCCTACGCCGACTTTCCGCGCCTGGCGGCCTTTCTGGCCCAGGACGGCTACCTGCCCCGCCAGCTGGCCTCGATGGGCGACCGGCTGGTGTTCAGCAACGGCATTTTTGCCCTGAGTGGTTTCGCCGCCCTGCTGCTGGTGATCTTCAACGGCAGCGTCACCCAGCTGATCCCCCTCTATGCGGTCGGGGTGTTCTTCAGCTTCACCCTCTCCCAGGCCGGAATGGTGGTGCACTGGTGGAAGGAGCGCAGCCAGGGCTGGCTGGCCAAGGCGCTGCTGAACGGGCTCGGAGCCACGATCACCGCCGTGGTGGCCGTGGTGCTGCTGTTCAGCAAGTTCACCCAGGGGGCCTGGCTGGTGGTGCTGAGCATTCCGATCCTGGTGGCCGTCTACCTGAAGATCAAGGGCCACTACACCTACGTGGCCAAACGGCTGCGGATGGCCTCGGATGTGAAGCTGAAGCTGCCCGATTCCCCGGTGTCCGGAGGCACACCGACCGTGGTGCTGGTCGGGCAGCTGCACCGGGGCAGTTTCGAAGCGATCTGCTTTGCCCGCAGCATCGCCAGCGATCTGGTGGCCGTGCATGTGGATCTGGGCATGGGCAAGGCCGCCCGCTTTCAGGAGCAGTGGGAGCGGCAGGTGCCGGATGTGCCGCTGGTGATTCTTTCCTCCCCCTTCCGCTCCCTGGTGGATCCGGTGGTCGAGTTCGTGCGTCAGTTCGAGGCGGACCACCGCAAATCCCGCGATCGCTTCTGCGTGGTGGTGCTGCCGGTGTTCGTCACCCGCTACCGCTGGGAGAACCTGCTGCACAACCAATCCACCTATTTCCTGCGCAGTGCCCTGCGGGCCCAGGGCACCCGGGTGGTGACCACCGTCGGCTTCCACCTCTGAAGCCAGCGCCACGGTGCTGCGGCCATGGTGCTGGTGCCATGGTTCAGCGGCCAGTGTTCTGCTGCCACGAATCAGCGGCCACGATCCAGGCGATCTCAGACGGGCTCAGGCTTCAGAGCTGGCCTCGCGGAGCAGCTGCTCCTCCATCGCTTCCGAAATGCCGCGGTGCCCGTAGAACGACGACGCCGGCAGTTGAAGATCGCGCAGCCATTCCACCAACAGGCGCCGATCGCGCATCGCCGCGGCCAGGGCCACAAAATCACCCTGGGGCAGCGCCTCAAGCTGGATCTCCTCAGCCAGGGCATCGAGTTCAAGGCAGATGGCGCGATACAGACAGAAGTCCCGCGCTGTCAGATCCTGAATCCGTTGACGCACCACACCGCTCGACCCCAACACCGCTCGGGATTGTTTACCGCCGCCAAAGCCACGACAGCGGCTGGGAGCACCGATCAGACCTCCATCAGCCACCGATCAGCCGCAGCTCAAGGCGCAAGGCAAGCCCCAGCTCAAACCCCAACGGAGGCTGAAGCACAGGCGGCAACGCAAGCCGAAGCCAGCCGAGCCAACGACTGCCCAGCGCCTGCTCTGCTCTCGGGCGGCAGGCCCCAGAGGGCCCGCGGGCTAACGCCAACGGCTCAGTTGTATTCGCCCGGCAGATCCTGCTTGGTCACCGTCACCCGGCCGAAGCGCTGACCGGAGGCCCGCAGCAAGGCGTCCCCGGAAAATTCAAAGCCGAGACCGGCCGCGATCTGGGCGACATCGTCGGCCGTTGCTGCGGCCAGCACCTGCTGGCGCAGGCCCTCATCATCCTGAACACGGGCCAGGAAGGCCTTCAGCTGCTCCAGCGACACGAGCGACACCCGACACAAGTGGGGCCAGCCTGCCAGAGGCACGGCCCGATCGATCGCCCTCAGACATCGGCATGGGCCCGCCGCCGCCAGAGCCGCCAGATCTTCTCCAGTTCCAGATAGAGGAACAGGAGCAGGCTGAAGCCGATGCAGATCATCAGCTCATGGCCGCTGAGGGGCTGGGTCCCGAAGAATCCGGCCAGGGCGGGCACATAGAGCAGCAGCAACTGCAGACCGGAGGTGAGCAACACCGCCCAGAGCAACCAGGGGTTGGAGAAGGGCGCCACCTGCACCAGGGGCAGATCACTGCGGGCCGAGAGGGCATGCCCCATCTGGGCCAGGCAGAGGGTGGTGAACACCATCGTCTTCCAGTGATCCTCGCTGTGCTTCGCCGCGTAGAGCATCAGGGCGATCACGATCAGGGCAAACACCACGCCGATGCGCAGGATGTAGCGGCCGATGCCACGGGCGAAGATCGATTCACCGGGTTCGGCGGGGGGCTTCTGCATCAGCCCCTTCTCCCCGGGCTCGAGGGCCAGGGCCAGGGCCGGCACGCCATCGGTGACCAGGTTCATCCACAGAATCTGCAATGGCGTCATCGGCGCGCCCTGGCTGAGGGCAACGACACCGGCGAGCTGCGCCAGCAGCGGCGCTGAGGCGATCGTGATCAACTCGCCGACATTGCTGCCGAGGATGTACTTCACGAAGCGGCGGATGTTGGCGTACACCAGCCGCCCCTCTTCCACCGCATTGACGATCGTGGCGAAGTTGTCGTCGAGCAGCACCATGTCGGCGGCTTCCTTGCTCACCTCCGTGCCGGTGATGCCCATCGCCACACCGATGTGGGATTGCTTCAGGGCCGGCGCATCGTTGACGCCATCCCCCGTCATCGCCACCACCTGGCCGTTGGCCTGGAGCGCCTTGACGATCCGCAGCTTCTGCTCCGGCGCCACCCGGGCATAGACGCTGCAGCGGGCCACCGCCTCCCGCAGGGCAGGATCGTCCATCGCCTCCAGCTCCCGGCCCAGGATCACCTCAGCGGCCTCATCCGTGAGACCGATGGCGCTGCCGATCGCCCGGGCCGTGAGCGGGTGATCGCCGGTGATCATCACCGGACGGATCCCGGCCTGGCGGCAGGTGGCCACGGCCACCGCCACCTCGGGCCTGGCGGGATCCAGCTGGGCCATCAGCCCAAGCAGCACCTGGCCGCTGAGCTCCTGATCGGGGCTGCTGTGGTGGGGCGCGCAGGCAAAGGCCAGCACCCGCAGGCCAGAAGCGGCCAGCTCGCGGGCCTGCTCCAACCACCACTGCCGCTGCGATTCGTCCATCGGCACGACGCCGGCACCGTCAATCCAGCGATCGCAGAGGCCAACGATCACCTCCGGAGCGCCCTTGCTGATCAACAGCCGACTGGACCCTGTGGCACTGGCCTGCAGCGGCGCCTGCAGGGATCCACTTGGATCCTCAATCCAGACCGCCATCAGCTGCCGCTCGGAGCTGAAGGGAATCTCGGCATGGCGGCGGAAATGGCTGCGCAGCTCAAAGTCATCGATGCCGGCCTTGAGCGCCACCACCGAGAGCGCCCCCTCGGTTGGATCACCAAGCACCTCCCAGCTGCCATCGGCACCCTGCCGATGTTCCGCATCACTGCAGAGCACACCGGCCTGCAGCAGCAGGGTGCTGGCGCCGGCCACGCTGCCGCTGCTGCACCCCAGAGGCGGCTCCAGCGCCGACACTGTGAAGCTGCCGCTGGGGTCGTAGCCCTGGCCTGTGACCTCAATCCGCTCGCTGCCCACCCGCAGCTCCTGCACCACCTGGCGGTTCTGGGTGAGGGTGCCGGTCTTGTCCGAGCAGATCACCGTCACTGAACCGAGACCCTCCACCGCCGGCAGACGGCGGATCAGCGCTGCCCGCTTCACCATCCGCTGGGTGCCGATCGCCAGGGTGACGGTGATCACCGCCGGCAGTCCCTCGGGCACGATCGCCACCGCCATCGACAGCGACACCTCCAACAGGTTGAGGGGGTCCTGGCCGAGCAGCAGACCGAGGGCCACCACCACGGCCACCAGGCCCAGGGCACTGCCCACCAGCACCTTGGCCAGGCCGTCGAGTCGCTCCTGCAGCGGTGTGCTTTCACCACCGGCGTTGCTGATCAGTTCGGCGATCTGGCCGAGTTCGGTGGCCATGCCGGTGGCGGTGACCAGGGCCACACCGCGCCCGCGCACCACCTCGGTGCCCTGAAACAGGCAGTTCTGACGCTCGAGCAATGGGGTGTCGGGCTCCAGCACCAGATCGGCGCGTTTGAACACCGCCTCGGCTTCGCCGGTGAGCGAGGCCTCACGCACCCCGAGATCCGCCACGTCCAGCAGTCGGGCATCGGCCGGCACCCGATCACCCGCCTCAAGGCGGATCAGATCGCCGGGCACGAGTTCCTCGCTGGCCAGGCGCTGCCATTGACCGTTGCGGCGCACCTGCACCAAGGGCTGGGCGAGGTCGCGCAGGGCAAGCAGGGCCTGCTGGGCCTTGCTCTCCTGCAGATAACCCAGCAAGCCATTGAGGCCGACGATCACCAGAATCGCCAGCGCATCTTTAGGGAATGCGGAACGTGCCATCGCCACGGCCGCCGAGACGGCTGCCACGGCCAACAGCATCAGCAACATCACATTGCTGAACTGATCCCAGAGGATCTCCAGACTGCTGCGACCAGGCGCCAGCTCCAGGCGATTGGGGCCCGAGCGGATCAGACGCTCGCCGGCCTCCTGATCGCTGAGTCCATCACCGCCTTGCCCAAGCGCCTCCAGGCAGGCATCAGCAGACAAGGCATGCCAGCGCTGTTGCGGCTTCGGGGCCTCAGAGCGGGCACTGGGCGTGACGCGGGCCACAGAGGAATGGTCTCGTTGTGGAGCGAACCCTAAGCGGGTTCAGCTCCAGGCGACGAACCCGCCAGAGCCCGCGGCGCCCTGGGGAGGATCACTCCTCGTCGTCGCCACCACCAACAGGAACGAGGCGAATCACCTTGCGACCGAGCTTGATTTCAAATTCGTCGCCAGGGCTGAGATCGAGCAGGGCGGTATAAGCCTTGCCCACCAGCAGATTGCCATTGCCCTGCACCGTGGCGGTATAGCTGAGGCGACGGCCATCCTTGCCAACCCCCTTGCCACCTCCATCGCCGAGACTGACGCCTTTGGCCTCAAGCAGGGCCTCGTAGAAGGCCGTGAAGTTCAGTCGCTCGGCCCCATCTTTCTTGGTGCTCACATAGCCACAGGAACGCACCAGCTCGGACTTGGAGACATCGCCCAGTTCTTTGACCTTGGCCAGGAGTTCGGAGCCCGTAAGCACGAGATTTTTAGAAGAATGCCCGCGAATGTTACCCGACATCGCTCAGCTGACCACCCACCCGTGACGCGCGCAGCGCTTCAGGCGGGCGGCACCCTGCCGATCGGACTGGCCTCGAGGCCTCAGCCCAGCGACGACGCGCTGGCCGCCAAGGCAGCCGCCCCTACGGATCTCCGCTCGATCCGCTCTGTCACAGAGGCGGAGACCATCCCCCATCTGGCTGGGATGATGGCCAAGGTTTCACCCCTACACTGATGTACACCGACTGGACCGCCGTGATCCTGCTGCTGCTGACCGCAGCGCCTCTGGCCGTCGTCGTGGCCACGGCCGCCTTCTTCATCTGGCGCCAGAAAAAGCTGAAGGGCTGAAGCGCTCCAAGCCGAGGAGTCCGCAGCCAGCTCCCTCTGCTCAGAGGCCGGTCCAGCCTGATGACGGGGGCCGGCCCCATCCCTCCGTGACAAGGCCGCAAGCCGGCAAAGCCTCAGGTCCTGCGAACGACCACCGGAGGGGTCCGCTCGGCCAGGGGGGCCTGCCCGCACGGCTCAACCGATGGCTGCGGCTCGTGAAGCGCTGCCGCCACCTGGGCTGGCCGTTGAGCTGGCAACGGTGCAGCCACTGGTGCAGCCAGAGGTGCCGTCACCTGTGCCGCCAGCGGCGACGAGAAGCGCGGCAGCACGCCCTGGCCCAGGCAATCCAGACAGGTCCGGAAGCTGTCGTCATTGATCCGCAGCCTGCCGCTGCCGCCGCAACGGCTGCAGACAGCCTCTACGGCGGCCGACGACACCGGTTCTGGCGCTGGCACCACAGGCGGGCTGCCTCCCTGGGCCGACTCGGCGGGCAGGGAGGAGAAGGGAACGTGGGCCATGCGCGGCCTCTCGCTGAGATCTCGCCAGTGTGATCCGTTTTCAGGCCCGCGATCCCGAAAGATTCGTTAAGGATGCGCAGGCTTTGTTGCCACCGTGACAGCGCCTGTGCGTTCCCGATCCAGGCAGGCATAGAAGCGGTCGAGGTCGAGCGACTGCAGCAGCTCCAGGGCGCTGAGGCTCTGGCCCGGCGGCACCAGCTCCAGGCTGGCGGCCAGCGCGCCGATCTCCCTGGCAGCAGCCGCGGCATCCCGCTCGCCGGAGCGGCCATCCAGCTCGGGGGCCGGGGCCTGGCGCTTGGCCAGGCGCTCCCCCTCGGCATCCCGCCAGAGCGGCACATGGCAGTACTGCGGAGGTTCGGCCGCCAGGCTGGCCATCAGCGCCACCTGGGCCGCTGTCGATCCCGCCAGATCCTCCCCGCGCAGAACCGTGGCGATGCCGAGCCAGAGCTCATCGACGGCGGTGGCCAGGTGGTACGCCAGGAAGCCGTCGGCGCGGCGGACCACCGCATCAGCACCGCTGGCCTCGTTGGGGTGCCGCTCCTGAGGCAGGGTCTCCCGCCAGGCCAGGGGCGCCGGCGGTTGGCGCAGACGCCAGCTGGGCAGGCGTCCCGCCAGCGGTCCCCAGGCGGGCACCCGATCGCGGCAGGTGCCGGGATAGGCAGGCGGCGCACCATGGGGGGCGGAGAGGTCCGCCAGCATCCGGCGACTGCAGCGGCAGGGATAGAGCCAGCCACCCCGCCGCAGGGCCGAGAGCACGCTGGCGTAGAGCCCCCGCCGTTCGCTCTGGCGAACCACCGGACCATCCCAATGCAGACCCAGCCACTGCAGGTCGGCGAGGATGGAGGCCTCCGCGCCTGGCCGGTTGCGTGGGGTGTCGAGATCATCAATCCGCAGCAGCCACTCGCCGCCCTGCAAGCGAACCTCAAGCCAACTCAGCAGGGCCGTGCGTCGGTTGCCGCGATGCATCACCCCCGTGGGCGAGGGGGCAAAGCGGCCCCGCACCGAACCAGCGCGTTGCTCGAGCGCCACAGCCAGGCTGCGCTGCAGATGGCGGGGCAGCAGTGCTGCGACAGGCTCCCGTTCCTGCACCACGCCTTTCGATCGCTTCTGTGCTGAAGTCTGCCGCCGCTGGGGCGCGGCGAGGGCGGCCAGCAAAAAGCCGAGGCCACTCCAGAGAGCGCCTCGGCCTTGCAAGCCCTCCGTCGAGGGAACCAGACTCAGCCCTGGACCTTGTCCTTGAACTGCTTGCCGGCGGTGAAAGCAGGAACGCGCTTGGCGGCGATATTGATTTTTTCGCCGGTTTTGGGGTTGAGACCCTGACGGGCGGAGCGATCGCGGGGCTCGAAGGAACCGAAGCCAAGGATCGAGACTTTCTTGCCATCGACCACGGAATCGACGATGGTTTCGATGGTGGCATCGATCACCTGGGACACTTCGCTTTTGGCGAGATCGAGGCGAGCAGCGACCAGATTGACCAGATCAGCTTTGTTCATTGGAAACAGAAACTCGGGAGCGGCGGAACACGGGCGGAGTCGGAAGGAGCCTGACCGCCGTTGAGGTTGAGCGCGCCAATGGTAAGGGGAATGGGCGCAGTCGCAACCGTCAATTGTCGTTTCAGCAACGGAATTGCCAGACAAAGGCGGAAACGGCAGGCCCGCAGACCTAGTCGGGACGGGCCAGCGGGGCCACAGTTGTTAGAGCTTCCAGGTCGAACCCCTGCAGCTGCTCGGCGCCACCGGGCGCCAGCGCTTCCCCCCGCAGGGCCCCCAACCCCGCACCGCTGGCCAACCACTGGGGCGCTCCAGGGGGCAGCCAGAGCCTGAGGGACGCCAGGCTTTGCAGCTGCCGCGGCCAGTGAAACGTCAGCGCCGTGCGCAGGGGAGCGAGCCTCTGCGGGGCCACCGGCACCAGGAGACGACCACAGAACAGCACATCCGCCGCTTCCGCCCAGACCACACAGGCGCCGGGGCTGGGGCCGGGGGTCCAGCGCAGGCGCACACCCACCAGGGGCTCGGCCTCCACACCAAACGTCTCCAGGCGCTCCACCCCTGGCAGCAGATAGGCCTCCGGCTCCTGCACCAGCACCCGCCAACCGAACGTCTCCTGCCAGCGGCGGCAACGGCCATGCCCCTGGCGGCTGGTGAGCAGCTGCCAGGCCGGGGTGTGCTGCCGCAGAAAGGCGACGTTGGCTTCCGTGAGGGAGGGCGTGTCGATCAGCGCCAGGCCGGCCTCGGTCTGCAGCAGCCAGGCACTGCCACCGGCGCTCTCGCGACTGGGAGCAAACAACCAGAGGCCTGGAAGCACCGACTTCGGGGGGCGGCCGGCCTCCAGGGGGGACGTCTCTGGCATGGCGTCGGCGCGACGGATCTCCATTGAACCCGGACACGGACCGGAGCGGGAAATCGATCTACGGTGAGGCCTGGAATGTCCGCTGCCGTGTCAGGGATCCACCTCGGCCAGCCCTGGCCCCTGGGGGCGACGCCCACGGCCAGGGGCGTCAACTTCTCCGTGGTGGCACCCCTGGCCACCCGGGTTGAACTGCTGCTGTTCAGTCACGGGGAGGCGAGCGAGCCGAGCCGGGTGGTGGAGCTCGACCACCAGCATTGCTCGGGCAGCCACTGGCATGTGGAGGTCGAAGGCCTCGGCATCGGCAGCTGTTACGGCTATCGGGTCTTCGGGCCGCTGCTGCCTGGCGGGCATGGCTTCAATCCCTCCAAGGTGCTGCTGGATCCCTGTGCCCGCGCCATCGCCGGCTGGAGCAGCTACCAACGCGGCGCTGCCATCGGCGCCGCTCCGAACACGGCCTGCTGCCTGAAAGGTGTTGTCACCGACCGCGAGCTGTTTGATTTCGTGGCCGCGCCGCGGCCCCGCCACAGCTGGCAGCAGACGGTGATCTACGAACTGCATGTGGGCGGGTTCAGCCGTGGCGCCGGCTCGCCCGTCAGCCCCGAGCTGCAGGGCACCCTGCCGGGCCTGATCGAAACGATTCCCCGGCTGAAGGCGCTGGGCGTGACCACGATCGAACTGCTGCCAGTGATGGCCTTCGATCCCCACGACGCTCCAGCCGGGCGGGAGAACTACTGGGGCTACAGCCCACTGAGCTGGATGGCGCCCCATCCGGGCTACGTCGCCGGCACCGATCCCCTGGCGGGGCGGCGACAGATGCGCGAGCTGGTGACGGCCTGCCATCAGGCCGGGCTGGAAGTGGTGCTGGATGTGGTCTACAACCACACCTGCGAAGGCCATCACGGGGGGCCGACCCTGAGCTGGCGAGGCTTCTGCGACCGGCTCTACTACCACCAGACCGCGCGCGGCGACTACCTCGATGTCAGCGGCTGCGGCAATTCGATCGCCGCCAACCGGGGCCTGGTGCGCCGCTTGATCCTCGAATCGCTGCGCTGCTGGGCGGTGGAGCTGGGGGTTGACGGCTTCCGCTTCGACCTCGGCATCGCCCTGACCCGGGGGGAAGATCTGGCTCCGCTCGACCATCCGCCGCTGTTTGAAGCGATCGAGGCAGACCCCGAGCTCAGTGACATCAAGCTGATCAGCGAACCCTGGGACTGCGGCGGTCTCTACCGGCTCGCCGACTTCCCGGCCCGGCGCGTGGCCAGCTGGAACGGCCGCTTCCGCGATGACGTGCGTCGCTTCTGGAAAGGCGATGAGCGCACCACCTGGACCCTGGCGCAACGGCTCTCAGGCAGCCCGGATCTGTTCGGAGGCCAGCCGGCGCCCCTGGGACGCTGCATCAACTTCCTCACCGCCCACGACGGCTTCACCCTCGCCGATCTGGTGCAATACAACGACAAACACAACCTGGCCAACGGCGAAGACGACCGCGACGGCGATAACCACAACAACAGCTGGAACCACGGCGTTGAGGGGCCGAGCAGCGATCCCCAGATCCAGGCCCTGCGCAGGCGCCAGCTGCGCAACCTGCTCAGCACGCTGCTGCTGGCGCCCGGGGTGCCGATGTTGCTGATGGGCGATGAGGTGCGGCGCAGCCAGGGCGGCAACAACAACTCCTGGTGCCAGGACAACCCGCTGGGCTGGATGCACTGGCAACCGGATGACCAGGACCAGGCCCTGAGCGTGTTCGTGCAGCGCCTGCTGAGCCTGCGCCGCCGCTTGCAGCCCCTGTTCAACCCCGAGACCCCCCACGGTGAAGGGCCGCGACCACGGGGCCTGGAACCCGGGCAGCTCAGTCGCCACTGGCACGGCGTGGAACTGGACCAGCCCGACTGGGCCAGCTGGTCCCACACCCTGGCCTGGTCCTTGAACGATCCCCAGCACGGTGCCCTGCTCTGGTGCGGCATGAACGCCTATCACCAACCGATCACCTTCGCCGTGCCCCATCCCCGCCAGGGCTGGTTGCGCTGCATCGATACCGCCCTGCCGGACGGCGCCGATCTCCCGAGCCACCCCGAACCCTGGCAGGGGCAGGCGCGCACCTTGGAGGGCCGCAGCCTGGTGCTGCTGCTGCAACCGTTCCTGCTGCAGGACGCCGCCATCCCAGGCCTGGCTCAGGGCTGAAGCCAGGGGCAGGGGCGCAGACCGGCCGGCAGGTAGAGCGGATGCGCCGGAAAGCCGCGCTGGGTGAGCCGCAGTCGCTGCAGCGGCGGCAGCAGCCGTTGCACGGCCCGATCGCGCTGGAGATGGCCACCCTGGTTGCCCCAGGCCGCCACGATCACGGCCGCCGCCGGGGCCAGGGCGATCAGCCAGCGGTCGTTGTCAGGCCCCACCGGATCGGGAGCGGCCTTCATCGCCGTCACCTGGGTGGCGCGGAAGCCGAAGAGGTTGACCATGCAGAGGGCGCCATGGCCCCAGGAATGGGCAAAGCGGATGCAGCGGCGAATCGTCGCGTCATCGCGCTCGTGATCGGCCGTGCTCGGATTGAGGCCGATCAGCATCGCCGTTGTGCCAGGCCCCCAGCGTCGCCAGAGCGCATAGCGGTAACGGCCGCAGGAACTGATCACGGCGCTGCCGGCGCAGGCGGCAGCATCAGCGGCATCAGCAGGGGAACGAGCCATCAGCGCTGTGTCGTCGCTGCCCGCGAAGCGTCAGCAACTGATCGCACTCTGGCAACCGGCGCTGGTCTCAGGTCACCTGGGGGAAACGCAAGGTGCGCCACTGGCCAGGGCTGGTGCAGACCTCAATGCCAACCGTGGCCGCAGCGGCAGGGTCCCGGCGGCTCCAGGCGATGGCATCACCAAGGGCAGCATCGAGGCTGTCGTAAACCCCATCGAGCTGGGGGTGGGGCTGAAGCGTCCCATCCACCAGGCGGTACTGACGACGCACGGGCTGGGCTAACAGGGTCCAGATCGACATCTCACGGCAACACAACCAAGACGCACCTTGCCGCCAGTCCTGGATCCCTGTTGTGCCAAGCGACACGACAATGAAGCGCTCCTACCCAAACGGTGTGCATCCACACATCCGCCAACGGCAACCGCCGGGTTCAGTGGGCGGGCCGATGGACGTGAGCGGGTGTTGACGGAACCAGCAGGAGCGATCGCCACGCCGCCGGATGCCGTTGGACGCCTCACCCACCGGCGGGGCCTCGACCTGCTGCGGCATCCGGCCCTGAACAAAGGCACGGCTTTCAGTGCCCAGGAACGGCGTTGCTTCGGTCTCGAAGGCCTGTTGCCGGCCGAGGTGGAAAGCCTTGAGCAGCAGGTGGAACGCTGCTGGCAGGCCTTTCAGGCCCTGGAGGATCCGCTGCAGCGCTTTCAGCACCTTGAGGCGATCCGTCGCAGCAATCTGGTGCTGTTCCATCGCTTTCTGGCGGCTCACCTGCCCGCAGCGCTGCCGGTCGTTTACACCCCGACCGTGGGCGCCGCGATCCAGGGCTTCAGCCGCAGCTACCGCACGCCGGTGGAGGGAATCTTCCTGAGTGCCCGGCAACGGGGACGGCTGCGGCAGGTGCTGCGGGAGTCGATCGAAGCGCCTGTGGATCTGGTGCTGGTCACCGATTCCGAAGGCGTGCTCGGCCTGGGAGATCAGGGGGTGGGAGGCATCCACATCTGCCAGGGGAAGCTCGCCGTGTACACCCTCTGCGCTGGGCTGGATCCCGAGCGGATGCTGGCGGTGACCCTCGATGTGGGCACCAACCGCGAGGCCCTGCTCGCCGATCCCCTCTACCCCGGTCTGCGGCAGCCAAGACTGCGGGGCGAGGCCTACCAGGCGTTCGTCGATGAATTCGTGGAGGCCGTGGCGAGCGAATGCCCCGGAGCCTGCCTGCACTGGGAGGACTTCGGCACCGCCACCGCCAGACCCCTGCTGGAGCGCCACCGCTGGCGCCTGCCCAGCTTCAACGACGACATTCAGGGCACCAGCGGCGTCGCCAGCGCCGCCGTGCTGGCCGCCTGCCGCGGCCTGGGCCAACGCCTGCGCGATCAGCGGATCGTGATCTTCGGTGCCGGCACCGCCGGCTGTGGCATCGCCGAGGGCCTGATCCGCCTGCTCCAGGCCGAAGGCTGCAGCACCGCCGAAGCGCGGTCCCGCCTCTGGGCGATCGATCGCCAGGGGTTGCTGTTGCGCTCGATGGCTGATCTCTCGCCGATGGCCGCCTCCCTGGCCAGAGACCCCGCCGAGCTGGCGTCCTGGCCGCAGGGCCCTGAGCCCTCACCGGGGCTGGAGGCGGTGGTGAGCCAGGTCCGCCCGACGATCCTGATCGGCACCTCAACCGTGGGCGGCGCCTTCAGCGAGACGATCGTTCGCACCATGGCCAGCAGCTGCCCGCGGCCGGTGATCCTGCCCCTCTCCAATCCAACGGCCCTGGCGGAGGCCAGCCCCAGCGACCTGCTGCGCTGGACGGACGGTCGGGCCCTGGTGGCCACCGGCAGCCCCTTCGGCCCAGTCGATGGACGCACGATTGGTCAGTGCAATAACTGCTTTCTGTTTCCAGGCCTCGGCCTGGCCGCCGTGGCGATGGGGCTGACGGCGATCACCGACGCCATGATCGATGCCGGACTGCAGGCACTCGCCGATCACATCCCCGCCAGCCGCCACCCGGACGCGGCCTTGATGCCGAGCCTCGAGGATGCCCCCGCCGTGGCCAGGGCCGTGGCCGCCGCCGTCGCCCGCCAGGCCCTGCGGGAGGGGGCAACGACCCGAGCGGTGGCGGAGGAAGAGGTGGACAGCCTGCTGGAGCAGACGCGCTGGAGCCCCGACTACCGCCCCCTCCGAGCCGCTGCTGCCACCGCCCCATGAACGCTGGACCCCAAGCCCTCAGGGCTTGATCAGACCAGCCAGATGAACCGAATCAAGGAAAGAGTAGAGCGGGCGGCGGGAATCGAACCCGCATCATCAGCTTGGAAGGCTGAGCCACAAATCGCCCAGAGCCGTTGCTGCACAAGACTTCTCAACAGCGCAAAAGGCTCATGTGAGATGTTTTGCCTTTGAAAGCCGCCTGGCGGTCTGGCGGTCCTCGGAGCCGCCACATCGAGCGCATAGCAACGGGATGCGCGAGACGCCCAGTCGACCGGCGGGCCCCTTATTGAGGCAAAGTGGGGCTTCCTTGAATAAGTCGCAGGCGAATCAAGACTCGCGCAGAAGTCCCAATTTCCACCCGGGGTGTCGGAAGGAGCGCTCCGCTCAGGTCGCCCTGCTGCACCGACTCGACCTTGAAGACGGCGATGTCCCAAGTCTCTCGGACACCGCAGGGCTCCGGACGGCGACGGCCGTCCTCCGGTTCGGGGCCGGTGCGGGGGTGGCGGGCATGGCGACCCTCCCGCGGCTGGGGTGGCCGGGCAGTTGTCCCTTGCATGGGGCTGGGGTGCTGCCCCGGGTTTCCTCGCGCGGCTGCGCGTCCGGTTGGGCATTCAGGACTGAATTTGCTGCGGTTGTTTATCTGTCTCCAAGGCCACCAGTGCATGGCGCGGCTTTGCCTAGACCCATTGCCCCGCAACGGCTCTGCCCGTCTCTCAGTTCGTTTGCACTGGTAGAAAAAAGGTTGCACCAAAGGCCGCGAGCCCATCGCCTGCGTAAACGAAATCCTCGGACAACTTGCACCGTTCGTTTGCTCTGTAGCCCATGAGCTTGTCCTCTGCTGCAGTGGCCCAGGCCGCTGCATTGCCACTCCCCGGCCTTCTTCCGCCGCCGGTAGTGGCCCATCGCTCTGTCGTCATCGTCGCGGCCGGTGGTCGCGATCTCTCCTGGCCTCAGAAGCGCATCGCCGCCGCTCTCCTCCAGCGCAGTGCCGGCCGGCCTGTCCAACTGTTGCTCCATGGCGGTGCCCGTGGTGCTGATCAAGCCATCGGCCGTGCCGCCCAGCAGCTCGGCTGGCGTGTCCAGTCCCTCGCGACCGAGTCGCGCCGCTTTGGCCGTTGCGCTGGCCCCATCCGCAATCGGCGTCTGCTGGAGCAGGCCCTGGTCGAGGCCCAGGCCCACACCTCCCCCGCCTTCAGCGCCTCGGTGCTGGTG
>JBEDHF010000046.1:0-7781 GCA_041174245.1 Cyanobacteriota bacterium | reverse complement strand
CAGCCTGAGCTGGGGGCTGGCCCTGGCGATCCATCTGGCCGTGGTGATCGCCCGGCGCCCCTCCCAGGCCAAGACCCCTGAGCCCCCTGCTACGCCATGAGCCTGAACGCCGCCGCCATCGACGCCCTCAGCCGCAGCATCGCCGACCGGCTTTATCTGCAAGTGGCCAACTGGCATCTGTACCTGGGCGATGCCGGCCTGGCCGAGGCCCTGGCGATCGAATGTGCCGCCCATCTGGAGCTGGGTGCCGCCGCCTGCGCCCGTCGCGCCCTGGAGGCTGTGCAGGTGCCGATCGGCGGTGGCAGCACCCGACTGCCCCTGGCACGCCTGCTGCCGAGCGGTCAGCTGCGGGATCTGGAAGACCTGCTCGAAGACCTGCGCTGAAGGGCGCCTTCGCAGCGCGCGGTTCAGCGCCCCGGCGCCCTGCCGATAGGGTGAGGGGATGCTGCGGCCGCCGAGTGCTGGTCATTGAAATCACCAATGCCCGCGACGTCGTCCGGCAGCGCATCGGCCCCCTCGGCAGCCGTCTGATCGGCAAGGTCGTGGATGCGGAGGTTCAGGTGGAGAAGGCCCTGATCCAGGAACTGGAAACCGCCTTCAAGGATTTCGGCATTGAAGCGCGCATCCTCTCGGTGGATGGGCCGCAGCTGGTGGGTCGCAACCAGCTGGAGATCCCATTGCAGGTGCGGGAAGACCGGCAGGTCCGGCTCCCCTGAGGCCGGGCAGGGCCAGGGGCAGCGTCTCGGGGAGACGTGCACCTGCCTGGCAGCTGAGGTGCTGATCGCCCGATCAGGACGACCCACCAGAGCGGCGGCGACCCGGCAGGCGATCGAGCACCAGGGCAAAGAGCTGGTTGGCCTCCGGCACCCCCGAGCTCCTGGCCAGGAGCCAGTAGACCGCGATCGCCAGGCCAGCACCGACAACGAGCTCAACACTCAGACCGGCCAGGGATCCCAGCCCGTGCCCCTGACGCGCCGCCGCCTGAGGCCACAGCGGCTGCAGCAACGCGCCTGGTCGACCCAGCAGCCAGCTGCTGGACCAGGCCACCGCGGCCATCAGCACCGAGGCCGCGGCCAGGCGCAGGCTGTCGCGCAACCAGAGCCTCAGCGGCAGTCCCCCGAGCTTCTGGCGCAACGCCAGCAGCAGGGCCCCACAGGTGAGCAGGTTCACCAGCACCGTGGCCAGCACCAGCCCAGGCGCCCCGAAATTGAGCGCCGGCAGGGTCAGGCCCCAGGGGGTGGGGGCACCGACCAGCAGCCAATCGAACAAGGCGTTGAAGCCGATGCCGGCCATCGAGAAGCGAAACGGCGTGGTGCCATCGCCGAGGGCGTAGAAGACGCGCACGAGCACATCCCGACCCAGATAGGCGGGCATGCCGATGCCGTAGGCCATCAGCAGCTGGCCGACAAGGCGGGCCGCCTGGTGATCAAAAGCGCCACGCTCGTAGACCAAGGCCACGAGCGGATCAGCCAGCCCCACCATCAGCGCCCCCAGGGGCAGCATGCAGGCGCTCGAGAGCATCAGGCCCTGGCGAATGCGCGCCACCAGCTCGGGGCGATCCTCCGGAGCGGCGAGCCTGGAGAACACCGGCAGCAGGGGCACCAGCAGGGCGTTGGAGACCAGACCGAGGGGGGTCTGCACCAACAGATTGGCGTAGCCGAGCCCGGCGGCAGCACCGACGATGCCGGAGGCGAAGAACAGATCGGTGAACACATTGATCTGCAGCATCCCCGAGGACAAGGTGGCGGGCCCCATCACCTTCAGCACCTCCTGAACGCCGGGATGGCGCCAGTCCCAGACGAGCTTCATCCGGTTCAGGCCCTGCCTGGCCAGAGCCGGCAACTGCACCAGCCACTGCAACACCGCCCCGAGGGTGGTGCTGGCCGCCAGCACCCCGCCGCCGATCAGGGCGTACTTCGGCAGATCGATCGCTGGGCCCAGCTGCGCCCAGAGCACCGCGAGGCCAACGATCACCGCCAGGCTGGAGAGCAGGGGGCTGACCGAAGGAATCCAGTACTCATCGGCAGCATTGAGGGCGCCGAACCCCAGGCCGATCAGCCCGGCGAACAGGGCCATCGGCGCCATCCAGCGCAGCTCGACCACGGCGATGTCGTGGCGGGCGGCATCCAGCCCGGGGCCGACCAGGGTGATCAGGGGATCGGCCGCCAGCACCAGCCCGAAGGTGACCAGCAGCAGCGCCGCGCCCACCAAGGTGTTGATCGCCGCCAGCACATGGGCGCCCTCGGCGCGGCTGCGCCGGGCCAGCGCCCCGACCATGGCGCTGTGAAACGGACCGTTGATGCCGCCGAGCAGGATCAGCAGAAAACCCGGCAGCACGTAGGCGTAGTTGTAGGCGTCGTAAGCGAGGCCAACCCCGAAGGCGGCGGCGATCACCTGCTGGCGCACCAGGCCGGCGAGCTTGCTCAACAGGGTTGCCACGCTCACCACCAGGGCGATGCGGCGCAGGGATGGGCTCATGCCGGCCTCATCACGGCCTGGGCCATCAACGGGGGCATCGACGCAACGTCAGGTGCGGGCATTCTCCAGCCCCCTCGGCCGCGCGCCCACCGCCTGGGCCCCCCAGGCCACGATGGGGAGCCCTCGGTCGCCGCCAGCATGAGCCCCACCGCCGCTTCCTCTCCACAGGCCAACCGCGAGGGGGTGCTGGTGCTGCCTGTGGGGCCGCTGGTGGAGGGGGTGCTGCTGCGGCGCTACAAGCGTTTTCTGGCCGATGTGGAACTCGAAGGTGGCGAGGTGGTGACCGTGCACTGCCCGAACACCGGCCCGATGACCGGGGTGCTGCACCCCGGCGGACGCGTGCGCTTGCGTCATGCCCCCTCCCCGACCCGCAAGCTCGCCTGGACCTGGGAGCAGGCCGAGACCACGGGCAGCGATGGTCAACCCTGCTGGGTGGGTGTGAACACCGCCCTTCCGAACCGGCTGGTGCGGGCGACGATCGAAGCCGGGCTGCTGACGCCCTGGCTCGGGCCGATCGCCCAGATCCGGGCCGAGGTGCCCTACGGCCTCAACCGCCGCAGCCGCATCGACCTGCTGCTCACCCCGGCAGCCGAGGCCGAGGATCCACGACCCATTTATGTGGAAGTGAAGAACACCACCTGGACGCTCGGCGACCTGGCCCTGTTCCCGGACACGGTGACCGAGCGCGGCCAGAAGCATCTGCAGGAGCTGACGGCGCTGCTGCCCGACGCACGGGCGGTGCTGCTTCCCTGTCTCAGTCGCGCCGATGTGCGCCGTTTTGCCCCAGGCGACAGCGCCGACCCGCGTTACGGCGAACTGTTCCGCACCGCCCTGGCCGCCGGCGTGGAGGTGCTTCCCTGCTGCTTCCGCTTTGAGGCCGATGGCGTGCACTGGGCCGGCCTGGCCAGCGTGGAACCCCAGGGGCCGGCGGCCACACCGGAAGCCCCATAGAGTCAGGGGCCCTGCGATCGCGCCGTGGATACCCGGGCCTTCAAGCGCTCCCTGCACCATTCCGAGCGCTACAACCGCCGCGGCTTCGGACGCGCCGACGAAGTGGCCGGCAGCCTTGAGGAGGCGTACCAGAGCGATCTGGTGGCCAACATCCGGGAAAACGGTTACGAGCTGCGCCATGGCCGGCTGACCGTGCGCCTCGCGGAGGCCTTCGGCTTCTGCTGGGGGGTGGAGCGGGCTGTGGCCATGGCCTACGAAACCCGCAGGCACTACCCCACCGAGCGGATCTGGATCACCAACGAGATCATCCACAACCCGTCGGTGAATGATCACCTGCGCAAGATGGACGTGCTGTTCATCGCCGTTGAGGGCGGGGTCAAGGATTTCTCCGAGGTCGGCCAGGGCGATGTGGTGATCCTGCCTGCCTTCGGGGCGACCGTGCAGGAAATGCAGCTCCTGAACGAGCGCGGTTGCCACATCGTCGACACCACCTGCCCCTGGGTGTCGAAGGTGTGGAACACGGTGGAGAAACACAAGAAGCATGCCTTCACCTCGATCATTCACGGCAAGGTGAAGCACGAGGAAACCCTCGCCACCTCCTCATTTGCCGGCACCTACCTGGTGGTTCTCGACCTGGTGGAAGCGCAGATGGTCTGTGACTACATCCTCGGCCGCGGTGACCGCCAGGCCTTCATGGAGCGCTTCGCCAAGGCCTGCTCGCCTGGCTTCGATCCCGACCGCGATCTGATCCAGGTGGGCGTGGCCAACCAGACGACGATGCTCAAGAGCGAAACCGAGGAGATCGGACGCCTGTTTGAGCGCACGATGCTGGAGCGCTTCGGCCCCCAGGCCCTGAACGAACACTTCCTGGCCTTCAACACGATCTGCGATGCCACCCAGGAGCGTCAGGACGCCATGTTCGCCCTGGTCGATGAACCGCTCGACCTGATGGTGGTGATCGGCGGCTACAACTCCTCCAACACCACCCATCTTCAGGAGATCGCGATGAGCCGGGGCATCCGCTCCTTCCACATCGACACCCCCGAGCGCATTCATGCCGATAACGCGATCGAGCACAAACCGCTCGATGGCGATCTGACAATCAGCGCCCCCTTCCTTCCCCCTGGTCCCCTGCGCATCGGCATCACCTCGGGCGCTTCGACCCCGGATCGCGTCGTTGAGGACGTGATCCAACGGCTGATCGACCTCTGCGACAGCTGAAGGCACGGCGGCTGTCACATCCGCTGCCGTTCAGGGCCCGGCGGCGCTTTACATTGAGTCACGTCACGTCCGGTGCGGGCGCCTGGGAGTTCCAAGTCCTTTGTCCAGCACGGTGACCAGTTCGATGATCGGGGCCTTTCCCCCGCTGACGTCCACCAGGGAGGCAGCGCCCTCCCTTGAGGGTCGTCTCCCGGCGGACGAGCCCAGCGATCGTGAAGGCGGCGCCGATCAGGCCGGGCTCAGCAGCCGCCCACCCTCCCTGCGCGATGACACCGGTCCGCGCGTGCGCTGCTACGGCAGCACCTTTGCCGATCTGATGGAAATGCGGGCCCAGCCCGCCACCGTGGCCGGCTATCTCGACCGGCATGAGGGCTGGTTCCGGCGCTGTGCGGCGCCGATGAAGGTGGAAGCGCTCGGCCGGTCCGGCTACGTGCTCACCCTGGGCCGCTACGGCAACTTCGGCTTCGAGGTGGAGCCGACGATCGGGCTGGAACTGCTGCCCCAGAGCGAAGGGGTCTACCGCATCGTCACCGTGCCGAGGCAAGCCACGGAGGGCGACCTGAGCGATCTCTACGACGTGGATTTCAATGCCTCGCTGCGCCTGGAGGAAGCCCCCACAGACGCAGAGACCGCCGAGGCACCCCCCTGCACCATGGTGCGCTGGGAACTGGACCTCAAGGTCTGGATCCGACTGCCGGGCATGATCACGATCCTTCCGGAAGGTCTGGTTCAGACCAGCGGTGACCACCTGCTGCGCCAGATCGTGCGCCAGATCTCCCGCAAGCTCACCTGGAAGGTGCAGGAAGACTTCCACGCTTCCCACGGTCTGCTCTGCCCGCCGCGGCGTCGCGCCCAGTTCTGAGGGCTGCGGGCGGCTCTCCAGGGCCTCGGCGCGGAGGCCAACGAGTCAGCCCGCCACCACGGGTAACAACCACCATCGATCAAGCTGAAGCTGACCCTGGCTGGCCCAGCTGATCCAAGGGCCAGGCCCGATCCAGGAGCCTGATCGCCGTCCAGGGGTCGCCAGCGCCTGGCAGCAGTTCCCTGCCGACAGGCGCTGAAAGGGATGCCCCCGTTGAGGAACCTCAGAGGAGCCTCAGCGGTTGGTCCAGATCTTGTTGAGGATCTGCAGACCGGTGGCGGTCTGCCAGAGGAACAGGGTCATCACGGTCATGTTCAGCCCGACATGGACCTTGCGGGCGATCAGATTGCCCTGCTGCATGAAGGGTGAGAGCGAGGCGGCGATGGCGAACAGGGCCGTCATCACCAGACCCACCAGCAGGTGCGGCCCAACGAACAGCTTGCCGTTGTTGAGGTAGGTGACGGCCATGCCGCCGAAGGTGCCCAGCACCATCACCGCCAGCAGGATGCTGCCGATCTGGAAATGACGACGGGCGAACTGACCCTTGATCAGCTGCTTGCGCTCCTCGGCCTCCGCCGTGCGGGTCTTCTTGGCCTTGATTCCCAGAAGCATGGCGTAGCCACTGGCGGCCAGCAGCACCCCCATCAGCAACGGATGCAGGAAGTTGAGGTTGAAGGCGAGAGCTTCAGGCATGGGGCAGGGAGCCACCGATCAGTGCCTGCGAAGCTACAGCCTGCCCGGCACCGTCTGACCTGGCCTCAGTGCAGGAAGTGGCGTCGGCCGGTGGTCACCATCGCCAGGCCGAGTTGATCGCAGGCGGCGATCGAATCGGCATCGCGAACGCTGCCGCCTGGCTGAATCAGGGCCCGGATGCCGTGGCTGGCCGCCAGACGCACGGTGTCATCGAAGGGGAAGAAGCCATCGGAGGCGAGCACCGCACCGGCGGCCCGATCCGCCGCGGCCTCCAGGGCCAGGCGAGCGGAACCGACCCGGTTCATCTGTCCGGCACCGATGCCCAGGCTCTGACCGGACCGCGCCACCACGATCGCGTTTGAGCGCACATGGCGCACCAGGCGCCAGGCGAAGGCCAGATCCTCCAGCTCCTCGGCGCTGGGCTGGCGTTGGCTCACCACCTCCCAGGCACTGGCATCGCTGCGTTGATCATCGGCGTCCTGCACCAGCACCCCACCGAGCACCGTGCGCAGCTGGCGGCGATCGGCGCGATCGATCGCCGCGACGGGCAGCTCCAGCAGGCGCAGATTGGCCTTGGCCGCCAACCGCTCCCGCGCCGCCGGCTCGAAATCCGGGGCGACGACACATTCCAGGAACAGCCCCGCCAGATGCTCGGCAGCCGCCAGATCCACCGGCGTATTGACGGCAACGATGCCGCCGAAGGCCGAGACGCGATCGGCATCGAGGGCCCGCAGCACCGCATCGGCACTGTCGGCACCGGTGGCCACACCACAAGGATTGGTGTGCTTGACGACGACCGCCGCGGCCTGTTCCGCGCCTCCAGCGGCGCCATAGCCGAACTCCCGCACCGTGGCCAGGGCGGCCTCGAGATCGATCAGGTTGTTGTAGCTGAGCTCCTTGCCCTGAAGCTGCTGGGCGCCGCCCCAACCGGCGCCGGCGCTGGCATGCCAGCTGGCGTGCTGATGCGGGTTCTCGCCGTAGCGAAGCGTCTGCTGCAGGGGCAACGACAGCGTCAGCGGGGCGCCGGAGGCGCCGCTGTCGAGGCGGGAGGCCAACCAGCCACTGATCGCCGTGTCGTAGGCGGCCGTATGACGGAAGGCGGCCAGGGCCAGTTGCTGACGCAGGGAGGCATCGATCCCACCGCCCTCAAGGGCGGCGATGAACGCCTCGTATTGATCGGGGCTGGTCAGCACCGCCACATCGGCATGGTTCTTGGCCGCCGCCCGCACCATCGCCGGACCACCGATGTCGATCGTTTCGATCGCCTGCTCCCAGCTGACGTTCGGGTCGGCGACGGTGGCTTCGAACGGGTAGAGGTTGACCACCACCACATCAATCGTGGGAATCGCCTGAGCCTCGAGATCGGCCTGGTGAGCGGGGTCGTCACGACGCGCCAGGATGCCGCCGTGGACGCGGGGGTGCAGGGTCTTGACCCGGCCGCCGAGGATTTCCGGGGCACCGGTGTGCTCAGCCACCTTGGTCACGGGCAGCCCCTCAGCCGCCAGGGCCGCCGCCGTGCCACCGCTGGAGAGCAGCTGATACCCCTGGCGAAGCAGGGCCTGGGCCAAAGGCACCA
>JBEDHF010000045.1:0-5625 GCA_041174245.1 Cyanobacteriota bacterium | reverse complement strand
TGCTGCAGCAGGTCTTGCCAGAGCCTGCGGGCCTGCTGCTTCTGCTCCAGGTGCTCGAGGCTGACGGCCAGCCAGAAGCGTTCCCGGGCCGCCAGGGGGGCCGGTCGCCGCCGTTGCTGAGGCTCAGCCAACAGGGCGCGCACCTGCGGCCATCGCCGTTGCAGCAGGGCGCGGCGGGCCAGTTGCCAGCGCAGCTCCCAGCTGGCCGGATCATCGGGCCAGCGCTTCAGGACCTGCAGGCCGTTCGCCTGGCCCTCCAGTGCCAACCGGGCCTGGACCGGAGCCTGTTGACGCCACCGTGGGGGCAGAGCCTGAAGGGCCTCCAGGCCCGCCTGGGAGGGATCGTCGGCCAGCAGCCGCAGGGCGGCATCGGTTTCGGCGGCCCGGGGCCAGCGCCGCAGCAGGCCGATCAGGGCGTTGCGGCCTTCTGTCGCCAGGGCTGGATCCTCACCTGCAGGCCCCTGCAGCAGGCTGGTCGCCACGGCGACGGTGTCTGCGGGGGTGTTCAGGCTCCTTGCGGATTGAGCCAGGCAGTGCTTCGCCTCGCGGCCAGCGCCCAGCCGCGCCAGGCCCACCGCCAGCTCCTGCCGGCTCTGGGTCTGTTGGCGGCCCATCGCTCGTTCGCACTGTTCCTGCAGCACGGCGCCGGCACCCGGCCAGCGGGGGCCGAATCGGGCCAGATGTCGGGCGGCGAGCAGCCGCTGCCTGGCTGGCAGCGCCGTGTCGCTGGCCTGCTCCAGGGCGGCGGCAAGGGCGGCGGGATGGCTGGGGAAACGGCGCAGCAGCGCCGTGCGCAGCTTGGGTTGGTCGCGTCCGAGGGCGTAGAGCGCGTCGGCGGTGCTGGCGGCGTCTGGCAAGCGGAAGGCCAGCTGTTGCCAGCGTTGCTCGGCCTCGTCCTGGCGCCCCAGTTGCGCCGCTGCCTGAGCCTGTTGCTTGAGGACCGCCGCCGCCAGCGCTGTCGTTCCCCAGCCCTGGCCGCGCAGCCAGGACCACTGCTGCTCGGGCTGGTGGGGATGGCGGCTGCTCAGCAGCAGGGCGGCCAGACGCCGCCGTTCCGGATCCAGGCTCCAGTGCCGTTCCGCCTCCAGTTGCGCGTCGCTGCTGGCGGGCGTCGGTTCCGGCAGGGTGCTCAGCAGCATCCGTGCAAGCACCAGCACCCCGAAGCTGGTCAGAGCGGTGCCGAGGATCAACCCGGGACCCTGGGGCTTCCGCAAGGCGGCGATGCAGGCCTGCAGGCGCAAGGGGGCAGAGCATGGGCGCTGCCATTCTGGAGATCCCCTCGCGCGGCCATGGGGATGCCTGCCTTACCCCCCGTCCTGCTGGCGTTGCTGCGGCGCCTGCAGGCGCTGCGGTTGCCCCCCTCCCTGACGCTCCTGCCCGGGGCCCGGCAGCGGCGGCGTCTGCTGGTGTTGCTCTTGGCCTGCGGTCTGCTGGTGCTGCTGCGGCCCTACTGGCCCCTCAATCTCCTGCCGGGCTGGAGCGTTGGCCTGTTGCCTCTCTGGACCGTGCTCGAGCTGGTGCGCCTGGCCTGGTGGCCGCAGCGCTGGCACTGAGAGGCGACCCTTAGCCTGACGGCTGTCTTGCCGCTGCCCCATGGTCGCCCCGCTGACGCCTCCGATCGGTCAGCCCCTCGGGGACGGTGTCGGCTTCGGCACCGACGGCATCCGCGGTCGGGTCGGGGTGGTGATCACCCCCGCCCTGGCCCTGCAGGTGGGCTACTGGTGCGGCCTGGTGTTTCAGGCCGAGGGGCCGGTGCTGATCGGCCGCGACTCCCGCAGCAGCGGTGACATGGTTGCCGCCGCCCTCACGGCCGGCCTGACGGCCGCCGGTCGTGAGGTGTGGGATCTGGGGCTCTGCCCGACGCCGGCGGTGCCCGGCACGATCCGCCGGCTCGGCGCTGCCGGTGGCCTGATGGTGTCCGCCAGCCACAACCCTCCCCACGACAACGGCATCAAGGTGTTCGGCGCCAACGGCGCCAAGCTCGACCGTCAGCGTCAAGGGGCGATCGAAGCCGGGCTGCGGGGGGATCCGGAGGCGCTGGCACGTCCCGTCAGCGGTGACTGCGGCGCCGCCTGCAGCCGCGCTGATCTGTTGGCGGCCTACAAGCAGAGCCTGCTGGAGAGCGTCGGCCACGGTCGCCTCGATCGGGTGCCGATCGTGCTCGACCTGTGCTGGGGATCGGCCACGGCCTGTGGCGAGGCGGTGTTCCGAGCCCTTGGTGCCGATCTCACCGTGCTCCATGGCGTGCCCGATGGCCGCCGCATCAACCAGGACTGCGGCAGCACCCACCTCGAGCCCCTGCGCCAGGCGGTGCTCGACACGGGGGCGGCGATGGGCTTCGCCTTCGATGGTGATGCCGATCGCACCCTGGCGGTCGATGGACGCGGTCGCGTCGTCGATGGCGATCAGATCCTCTACCTCTGGGGCTCGGCGCTGCTGGAGCAGGGCCAGTTGCCCGAGGGGCGGTTGGTGGCCACGGTGATGTCGAATCTCGGCTTTGAGCGGGCCTGGCAGGCCCGTGGGGGGCTGCTCGAACGCACCGCCGTCGGCGATCAGTACGTGCACGCCCGGATGGAGGAGCTCGGGGCCGGCCTTGGCGGTGAGCAGTCCGGGCACATCCTGTCGGCCGCCCATGGCATGAGCGGCGATGGCCTGCTCACGGCCTTGCAGGTGGCCACCCTGGTGTCCGGGCGCGGCCAGAGCCTCACCGATTGGATCGACACCAGCTTCACGCCCTATCCGCAACGGCTGGTGAACATCACCGTGCCCGATCGGCAGCGCCGTCAGAACTGGCAGCTGTGTGCGCCGCTGCAGGAGGCCGTGCAGGCGGCCGAGGCGGCGATGGCGGGCCGCGGCCGGGTGCTGGTGCGGGCCAGTGGCACTGAACCGTTGCTGCGGGTGATGGTGGAGGCGGCCGAGATGGCCGATGTCGATCACTGGTGCCAGCGCCTCGCCGCCCTGGCGGAGCAGCATCTCAACGCCGGCTGAGCCGAAGCCCTGAGGGGGTTCGGCAGGGGTCCGGGGCTCAGAGCAGGGTGGCGGCCAGCAGCAGCGCCCCCTGGCAGGCATCACCTGCCGGTGGCTGGATCCGCGCCCCGGGGAGCTGCTCGGCCAGGGCGGCGTTGAAATGGCGGCGCAGGCTGGTGAGGTGCTCGAAGCCGCCACCGACGCCACAGATTGCCGGCGCCGCCAGATCCAGGCGCTGGCTCAGGGTGCGGGCCATCGCCACCAGGGCCTCGCTATTGCGCTCCACGATCGCGAGGGCCTCGGCATCGCCGGCCAGAGCCAGCTGATCGATCGTGGGGGCCAGGGCGGCGAAGCCCGCCGGTGCGAAGCCCGGCGTCACCACCAGCGCCTTCAGCTGTTGTGGGGCCTGGGGATCCTCGGGATCAAGCCCCAGCTGACGCCAGAGCCGCTCCTTCAGGGGGCCCTCCGGCTGGCGGCCATCGGCCATGCGCAGGCTGGCGGCCAGGCCATCGCGGCCGATGTCGTGGGTGGAGCCGGCCTGATCGAGCAACCAGCCCCAGCCGGCGCAGCGCCCTTCGCGCCCGGCGGCGTTGCGGCCGATCGCGATCGTGCCGGTGCCGCAGATCAGCAGCAGCCCGCAGCCGTCGTTGAAGGCCCCCCGCAGGGCCGTCTGCTCATCGCCTGTCACCAGCACCTGGGGTTCTGCCACCGCCAGGGCTGTGGCGGCCAGGCGCCGGCCTTGCTGCTGGCGCTCGGTGCCGGCTTCGATGCCGCTGGCACCGATGGCGGCGGCCGCCAGGGGCTGCGTACGGCCACTGCCCTGGTCGGCGGCGGCCAGGCTCTGGCGCAGGGCTTGCTGAAACTGCTCGGGGCCGCCGGGAGCGGCCAGGTGGCGCACGCCCGGCCCCTCACCCTCAGCCATCACCTGCAGCTGGCCATCGGCCAGGCGCCGGGCCAGGCGGCAGCGGCTGTGGGTCTGGCCGGCGTCAAAGCCGGCCAGCCAGAGGACCGACTCCTGGGAGGGCATGGTGTCAGCGGCGGCTGGTGGCCAGGGTGGCCAGGCAGAACCAGCCGATCAGCTGCACCTCCGGCCGGAAGAAGATCGTGTCGGTCAGCCCCTGCACCCCCAGGCCGGCGATTGCCGCCACCGCGGCCAGGGCCGGCAGGGCGATGCTGCTGTCGGCGCGCAGCTGCGACAGACCGGTGCGGACACTGGTGACGAGCAGACCAAGGCCGGCCAGCAGGCCGGGAATGCCGGCCTCCACCGCCAGCTCCAGCGGAATCGAGTAGGCGCTGAGGGCGTTGAACTTCGGCTGTTGGTAGAGCGGATAGATCAGGTTGAAGGCGGTGTTGCCTGGGCCGATTCCGAGCCAGGGCCGGGCTTCGATCATCTGCAGGGCCGCCTGCCAGACATTGATCCGGAAGTTGTTGGAGCTGTCCTGGCGGCCGGAGAAGAGGCTCAGCAGCCGCACCCGCAGCGGTTCGACATGGGTGAAGGCCAGCACCAGCACCAGCACGGCGACCGCCAGCAGCAGCAGCGGAAACAACCGGCGCCAGAGGGTCGGCCAGTGGCGGGTCTGGCGCAGCACCATCAGCAGAGCGATCGTGCCCAGGGCGGTGACCATGCCCAGCCAGCCGCCACGGCTGTAGGTGTAAAGCAGGGCCACGCTGCCCAGGCTGAGGCTGGTGAGGGCGAACAACCGGCTGCTCAGCGAGGTCCAACGCAGCAGGGCCACCGCTGCCAGCGGCAGAATCGGCAGCAGATAGCCCGCCAGCAGGTTGGGATTGTCGAGGGTGCTGTAGATCCGCACCGTGCCATCGGCCACCGAGTTGGGATCGGCCCAGCGGGCCAGTTCGGTGGTGTCGCCATACAGCTGCCGGATGCCGATCACGGCCGTGAGCAGCTCGCCGGCCAGCAGGGCCGCCACGATCCGGTCCCACCAGGCCGGCGCCGTGGCCAGCAGTTGGCGCATCAGGGCATAGACCCCCACGTAGCTCAGCAGTTTCAGCAGACCCTTGGCCGCCGCCACAGGCACCGGTGAGAAGCCGGTGGCCAGCACCGCCAGGGCCAGCACCGCCAGCACCCAGCCGTTGATGGCGCCGATCCTGCCGGGGGGGGTGCGCAGGGCCCACAGCAGCCAGAGCAGGCCGCTGGCCAGGATCAACAGGCTGAGCCCGCCGCGGGTGACGAAGGGGAGCCCGGCCATCAGGGCGCAGAGCACCAGCCCGGCGATCGTGGGTAGCTGGGCGCTCAGAAGCCCAGCCGGCTGGTTCTGGAGCAGCCCCTGCCATCGCAGCAGCCAGGGGATCGTCGGGCTGGGCGGCGGGGCGGAATCGGGCATCGGCGAGCCGCAGCGAGCGGCGGCAGGGCAGTTCGATGCCCGCAGGCTAGGCCGTTCCCTCGGTCTGATCCGTCCGCTGTTGCGCCTCGAGGGCTTCGAGGGCCGCCAGGCTGGGCACGGCGCTGCTGTTGCGGCGGTAGAGCACCCGATACACGGGCAGCCCCTGGCTGAGCACATGCGTTTCGCGCTCGGTCGGGATCGGCAGGGGATTGTCGCGCCGCCACGGCCTGGCATCCGCTGGTGGGCGCTCGAAGCAGCCGCTGGATTCGCACAGGAGCACCTGCGGTTCGATCACGGCCAGCACATCGCTCTGCAG
>JBEDHF010000044.1:0-2780 GCA_041174245.1 Cyanobacteriota bacterium | reverse complement strand
GCCACGCTCTGGGCGACCTCGCGCCGCGGGATCGGTTGTCCGGTCAAGGCTTCTACCGCCGCCACCGCCTCGGCTTCGGCCGGGGTGGCAAGCGTCACGGCGACACCGCTGCGACCGGCGCGGCCGGTGCGGCCGATGCGATGCACATAGTCCTCGGCCACGTTGGGCAGGTCGAGATTGACCACATGCGGGAGCTGGTGAATGTCGATGCCGCGGGCGGCGATGTCGGTGGCCACCAGCACCTGAACCTCGCCGCTCTTGAAGCCGGCCAGGGCCCGGGTGCGGGCCCCCTGGCTCTTGTTGCCATGGATGGCCGCCGCCTTCAGCCCCTCTTTTTCAAGGCGATCGGCGATGCGGTTGGCCCCGTGCTTGGTGCGCGAGAAGACCAGCACCTGTTGCCAGTCGTTGCTGCGGATCAGATGGCTGAGCAGGTCCGCCTTGGTCGCCATGTCGCACGGGTGCATCAGGTGCTCGACCGTGGGCGCTGCCTGGTTTTCCGGCGAGGCCTGCAGTTGCAGAGGTTGGTGCAGCAACCCGGCGGTGAGCTTGCGGATCTCAGGCGAGAAGGTGGCGGAGAAGAGCAGGTTCTGGCGCTTCTGCGGCAACAGGGCCAGGATTTTGCGGATGTCGCGGATGAAGCCCATGTCGAGCATCCGGTCGGCTTCATCGAGCACCAGGATCTCGACCTGATCGAGGCGGATCGCCCGCTGCTGGTGCAGGTCCATCAGTCGACCGGGGGTGGCGACCAGCACATCGGCTCCGCCCCGCAGCCGCATCATCTGCGGATTGATCTTGACCCCGCCGAAGACCACCTCGGAGCGCAGGTCGAGATAGCGGCCGTAGGCGCGCACGCTGTCGCCCACCTGGGCGGCGAGCTCACGGGTGGGGGTGAGCACCAGGCTGCGCACGACGTTGTTGCGGGCCCGGGGACCATGCCGCAGGCGCTCGAGCATCGGCAGGGTGAAGCCGGCGGTCTTGCCGGTGCCTGTCTGGGCGGCGGCCATCACGTCGCGGCCGCTGATCACCGCAGGGATGCACTGGCTCTGGATCGGTGAAGGGTTCTGGTAGCCCTTGGACGCCACCGCCCGCAGCAGCGGTTCGCCGAGCCCGAGGCCCTCAAAGCCTTCGGCCCGGGCGGCGGTTGCTGGCGGTTCATCCCGATCGGTTGCAGCGCCGGGGTCGAGGCGCACGAGCTGGGGGCGACCACGGCCCGAACGATCGCTGGTGGCGCGGTCCTGGCTGCCGGGGCCGGAGCGTTGCCGCCGCGGCTCCTGAGAGCGGTCCTGGGCCCGGTCCGGGCTGCGGTCCTGGGAGGGTTGCAGGGAGCGTTGCAGGGGGGCAACCGCAAGTTGAAATCACCCTACGGGGTGACCGGGTCGTGGTGGCTGCAGCGCTCGCAGGGGCCTTCCGGCAGCACGGCGCAGCGCAGCAGCGGGGTGCGGGCGTTGAAGCGACAGCTGGGATCGCCGATCACCCAGCGCCCGTTCCACCAGTGGGCATCCGCTGGCTGCGTCTCCGCCTTCACCAGCAGCGAGACCGTGGCCAGCTCGTAGCTGCCGTTGCGCAGCTGGTAGCGATGGCTGCGTTGCATCACCAGAAAGCTGCCTTCGTCACTGACGAACCAGCGACCTGGATGGGGCACCTCGGCCAGGCTTTCAACCGAGAGCCGATGCAGCAGCCGCTGGCTGCCGGCCTGGCGCAGTTCCACCTGCATCACGCTCCCCTAACGACCGCCGGCATCCTGAGGGCTCTCCGTCGTTGCCGCGTTGCGACTCGAGAACCCCCAGACAAAGAGCAGTGCCACCAGCGTCAGCAGGCTCCAGTCGGGAAGCTCAACGGCGGGCAGGAGAACCCGCAACAGCAGTCGCAGGCCCACCAGGCCGACCGCCAGATAACCGGCGCTTTCCAGATGGCGGAAGATGCCGAGCCAGCGGATGAACAGTTCGGCGGTCAGGCGCAGGGCGATGACGCCGATCAGGCCGCCCGCCATCACCAGAATCAGCCGATCGCTGACGGCGACGGCGGCGGCGACACTGTCGAGGGAAAAGGCCAGATCAGTGAGCGCCAGGGTCAGCACCACCGAGGTCAGGGGCCGGGCGATGCGCTCGGAGGCTTCGCCATCCCCATCGGCAACGGCCTCCTCAGCGTTGTCGGCGGCTTCCCTGTTGAGCAGGTGGTTGCCGCAGAGCCAGAGCAGGTAGGCCGAGGCCGCCAGTTGCAGCGGCCAGAAGTTCAACACCCACTGGGCCACGGCGATCAGACCGAGGCGCAGCACCAGGGCGAGGCCCAGACCGATGTTCAGGGCCTGCCGCTGGCGGGCGGGATCCTCGAGCTGACGGGAGATCGCCGCCAGGGCGATGGCGTTGTCGGCCGAGAGCACGGCCTCCAGTCCCACCAGCAGCGGCAGCAACAGCAGCACCTCGCTCCACTGATCAGCCGAATGAATCAGGGGCGAGAGAGAATCGATCGATTCCGCTTCCACGTTGCTGCAGCGGATCCAGGAAAGAGGCACTGTAGGGAGCGTCCCCGTTTGATGCGTTCGATGCGGCTTCAGGTGCAGCTCGTGCATGCCGACGCCGGAGTCCGGGTGGTGCTGGTCAGTGCCTGGGAAGGAGGGGAGTGCCTGGGTAGCGCCCTCGGTGAGGCCGGCGATGCCGAGGCGGCTGAAGTTCGGGCGGAGGAGCGGCTGCGTCAGCGACTGGCCCTGCCGCTGCCGTCCCCGCCCGTCAGTGCGCCAGCGGCGGATTCCGAACCCCTGCTACAGCCGCTCCGCTCCAGCC
>JBEDHF010000043.1:0-7891 GCA_041174245.1 Cyanobacteriota bacterium | reverse complement strand
TCGGGTATCTGATGCCGCTGCGTCCCTCCAGCTACATCGGCGTCCACGAGCATGTGGGCGGCCTGGTGGAGATCAGCCTGCAGAGCGTGATGCGGGCCAGCTTCTTTCTGGCCGAGGCCTTTCATGACCTCCATCTGCGGGGGCTCTGTTACAAGGACATCTCGCTGATGAACCTGTTTCTCGAGCCCAGCTCTGGTCGGATCCTGATCTGCGACAACGACAACGTCGCCATCGATGGCCGCGACCCCGGCAGTGTGCTCGGCACCCCTGGGTTCATGGCGCCGGAGGTGCTGCTGCGCCAGGCCCGCCCCGGTGCCAACAGTGATCTTTTCTCCCTGGCGGTGCTGATCTTCCGGATGCTGACCCGCCACGATCCCCTGCTGGGACGCATGGAGCTGGCCATCCGTTGCCTCGATGAACCGGCACGCCGGCGCCTTTATGGCGACGATCCGGTGTTCATCTTCGATCCCGAGGATGACCGCAACCGACCCGATCCCGACGCGCATTCCGCTGCGCTCGTCACCTGGCCGATCTACCCCGCCCCACTGCAGGCGCTCTTCCTTCAGACCTTCGGCGTCGGCCTCAGGGCACCGGAACGACGGGCGCTCACCGGCCAGTGGAAACAGGTGCTGGCACGCACCCTTGATCAACGCAGGCTCTGCCCGCATTGCGGCCAGGAAACCTTTGCCGACCCCGCCGCACCCGGGCCGTGCTGGAACTGCGGCGCTGAGCCCGGCCCCGGGCTGGCGCTGCAACTGCCCCATGGGCTGGTGCAGGCCACAGCCGGCAATGACCTGCACCCTCACCACTTCGACAACCTGCGCCCCCAGGAGCTGGGAAGCCCACTGGCGCAGCTGGTGTCACACCCTGGTCGGCCCGATCTGCTCGGCCTGCGCAATCTCGATCAGCACCCCTGGCAGGCTCACCTGAGAAGCGGTGAAATCCTGAGCGTTGTGCCTGGCCAGGCCTGTAATCTCGCGCCACTGACCAGGATCGAAACGCCAGCCGGCTCGATCACTCTGCTTCGCTGACTGCATGGCCTTCCCCAATGTCCGGCTCAGCAACCGGCCCCTGCATTTCATCTACCTGTGCGATTGCTCGGGATCGATGGCCGCCCAGGGCAAGATGCAAGCCCTGAATCAAGCCATCCGTCAGTCCCTGCCTGGGATGGCCGAAGTGGCACGCGAAAACCCGGAAGCCAGGGTGCTGGTGCGGGCGATCAGCTTCGCGGACCGCGCCTTCTGGCACATCGCCGATCCAACCCCGGTGGCCGACCTGGTGTGGACGGACCTGCAGGCCGGCGGCATCACCGCCATGGGCGAGGCGCTTGAACTGGTGGCCAGCCAGCTGAGCTCACCGCCGATGGAGGAACGGGCCCTGCCACCGGTGCTGGTGCTGATCTCGGATGGTCAACCCACCGATGACTTCGAGCAGGGCCTCTCACGGCTGATGCGCCAGCCCTGGGCCCAGAAGTCGGTGCGGCTGGCGATTGCCATGGGCCATGACGCCGATCTGGAGGTGCTGCAGCAGTTCATCGGTCCCGAGCCGATGCCACGGCTGGCGGCTGGAGAGGTGCCGGGGGCCAGCGGCCATCAACCACGGCTGGCGTTCAGGAGCAAATCGCCCCGCCGGCCTCTGCAGGCCAGTAACGCCACCTCCCTCGCCCAGTACATCCAATGGGCCTCCACCGCCGTCGTCGGGGCGGCCTCACGGCCGGCCAGCCGCCTGGGCAGCGAAGCGAGCGCCGACGATCAGAACCAGAGCAACATTCCCCTGCCCGATCTGCCGCCGACCCTGATGGATCCAACCGACGACATCGGCCCCCTGGTGTGGTGATGAGCGTCTGGGCCGTCCCCGCCCTGGGCCGGGTGATCGGAGCTTCCCATCAGCGTCAGGGCAAACCCTGTCAGGATGCCGTCCTGGCTCGTAGGTTCTGTGCTGGCGATGGCGAGGTGCTGCAGCTGATGGCCGTGGCCGATGGCCATGGCGGTGCCCGATACCACCGCTCGGATGTCGGCAGCCGCCTGGCCTGCGAGCAGGTGGCGGCGGTGATCAGCGACCACCTGGCCAACCGATCCCTCCGCGATCCCGACTGGGACACCTGGCTGCAGCAGGAGCTGCCGCAACAGGTGCAGCGCCGCTGGCTGCGGGCGATCGAAGCCGACTGGCAGCAACAACCCAGCGGCTCGGAGCCCTTCTCGGCCCTGAGCTACGGCACGACGCTGGGGGTGGTGCTGATGTGCCGCTACTGGTGGGCAGCGGGCGGTCTCGGCGACTGGGACCTGCTGGCAGTCCCGGCCGACGGGCGGCCCGAGCTGCTGAACCAGGAGCCCGAACTCGATGGCGGCAGCGAAGCCACGGCCAGCCTTTGCCTGGATCAGGCGCCCGCCCTGTGGAGGCAGCGCTGCCAACGGGTGCCGCTCGCAGCGGATCAGCCGCCCCTTACCTTGCTGCTCAGCAGCGATGGTCTGCGCAAATCCTGTGCCACCGACGAGGACTACCGGGTGCTGGGGGCCTATCTCTGCAGCCTGGCGGGGGCTGGCCCGGAGCTGGAGGCGGGGGACGAGCCCGCCGATCTGGAAGCAGCTCTCCAGAGAATCACCCGTGAAGGCAGTGGTGACGACATCAGTGTGGCCATCGGCCGCTTGGGCGCGGACACGAAGGCGCCCACCAGCTCTGTCCGCGGAGGAAACCGTCAGCGCCAACGTCTGGATCGCAACGCTCCAGCCTGGAAGCGCCTAGGGCCAGGGCTGCGCCTGCTGGGCCTGCTGGGCCTGGCCGGTGCCATCGGCCTGACGCTCTGGCGATCGCATCGGCCTGGGATCCCGGCCGCTGCTGAGCGCGGCGAGGGAGCGGCGCTGGCCGGCATTGATCAGCGGGGCAGGGATGCCCTCAGCCTGAAAAGCAAGGAGCTCTGCGGGCTCAATCCAGACACCCGCCTCGGCACCCTGCGCAGCCGGCGTGAAACCTTCGAGGGCTTGAAGGCGGGCCGTCTCAGAGGGAACGCCTTGCTCCAGCTGGCCGCAGAGGATCCCCTCGGCAGCCTGATCGCCTGGAGTCAACCGCAGGGGCCGGCGCCAACCCTGGCGGCGGCTGGCACGCCGAAGGCGCGCCCCCTGGCGACCGCTGGCGCAAAACCGGCTCAGCTGGCGGGTCTCGCCATCTGCACCCCACTCGTGGAGGACCTTCGCAGGGTCTGGGCGGACCTGCGGCCAGCCCAACCGCTGCCACGGACGAGCCCCCCGAGTCCGCCCCCCGCAGCGAGGTCCCCGCGATGAACGACCACGCTCTCGGCCAGGCCCTCAGGGCCCAGGTGCTGCAGGAGCTGCAGCACGGTCGCCGGCCGGAACCGAGCCGACTGCAGGCGGTGCTGAGCGATTGGATCGCCAGCGAACAGGAACCGCTGCGGCCGGCCCTGCGCGCCCTGATCCACTCGGCTGCGTTCAGCAGTGCCATCCAGCAGCAGCCACCGCTGGCGGATGGCCGGCTGATGCCCCGGCTGCGCGAGGAACTGGCGCCAACCTTCTCAAGGGAGGTGCGGCAGCGGATGGAAACCGTGCTGGCAGGACTGCTCGATCAACCACCGCCCTTCAGCCCCTCGACGAGCGCAGCGCCGGTGCCTGCCAACAGCAGCAGGGGTGGCGGTGGCGGCGCCGGGCGCTGGGCCGCCGGCCTGGTGCTGCTTGCCGGGGTGCTGGCGGTTGCGGGGGGCGTGGCCATGGCGTTGCTCGGTGGAGGTGTGGCTCTGTGGCTGCGTCACCGCAACGCCGATCCGCAGGCGCAGGCTGAAGCACAGATCCCACCAACGCTGCCCCCCGTGCGGACGCCAGCGCCGGCACCAGAGCCCGCCGATGGCGGTGCTGATCAGGCCTCTGCCGTGCAAAGCCTGAATGCGCTCTACCGCGCCCTCAGCGATCAAGATGCCGGACGCGCCAGCCAGTACTACGGACCGGAAAGCAGCGATCAGTTCGATCCGGCCTTCTTCCGCCAGTTCGCCGGCGTCACGCTGAGCGAGCTGCAGCTAACCGGTCGCCGAGGACCTGTGCTGTCCTTCAGCGGCGTCGTGACCTTCACCTACCCCGATGGCAGCAGCCAGATCGAAAGCCGCAGCTTCGATGTCGACACCAGCCGAAGCCCGGCGGTGGTGACCGCCAGCGCCTTCGGCCGCATCCTGCAACTGCGTCGCTGAGGTGCCTGAGCTGTTTGTTCCGACCTGCTCCCTTGCCTGCCCCCTGCCATGGCCCTGCGCCTCTTTCTTGATTCAGCCGCCCCTGCCGACTGGGAGACCTGGCTGCCTACCGGGCTCTTCCATGGGGTGACCACCAACCCGACGCTGCTGCGCCGGGCCGGGGAAGCCTGTGATCTGGCCACCCTGGGACGGCTGTGCGAGCGGGCCAGCGCCCTTGGCGCCCAGGAGATCCACCTCCAGACCTGGGGACGCAGCGTCGGTGAAGCGAGCGAACGCGGGTTGGCCCTGGCGGCCCTCGATCCGCGGCGCGTGGTTGTGAAGGTGCCGATCGATCGTCAGGGGTGTCACACCGCCCGGCGGCTGATCGCCGATGGCGTGCGCGTCACCTTCACGGCCTGCTACGAACCAGTACAGGTGCTGGTGGCCGCGGCCCTGGGTGCCGACTATGTGGCGCCCTATCTCGGCCGGATCTGCGACCGTCAACGGGACGGCCACCAGGAGGTGATCACGATGCAACAGGCGCTGAATGGCGTCGATGCCGGCGTGCGGGTGCTGGTGGCCAGCCTGCGCAGCCGGGACGATCTGCCGAGGCTGGCGGCCGCCGGTCTCAACACCTTCACGATCAGTGCAGCGATCGCTGCTGATCTCTTCGCCAATGCGGACACGATCGCCGCCGCCGAGGCCTTTGAGCAGGACGCCACCGCCTGAGGCGCAGCCAACGCATTCGGCCTGGACCAGGGCCGGCCGCACCGACACGCGCCCCAGCCCAAACAACAGCCCCGGGTAACCACAAAGGGCGACCCGGGGCTGGACGTGTGGACGACACCAAGAGGGTCGGCCGATGGAAGGGATCAGCGCATGGCGTCACCCGAACGACCAGCGGCCGCGAACAATCAGGCGGTACCGCAGAAGGTGACGTCGGGGAACTTGAGCTTGGCCTCATCGAGGCTCTTGCCCTTGCCCTCCTCCTGCCAGTAGTTGATCACCTCGGTGGCCTTGTTGAGCACTTCGACACGCTCGTTGTCGGTGATCCAGCTCTTGCCCTCGAGCTCGGTCTTCAGGGTTTCCCAGGCATCTTCCCGGGGCCAGAAGAAATAGGCGGTCAGCGGGCTGGGGCCACCACCGACGATCTGGTCGACGGCGAGGGCAACGTTGTCGGGCAGCCAGAGGATCTTCAGCAGGAAGCGACCCTCGTCGGGCTTCGGCGTGTACCCCGAAGGCACGCCATCGGCATCGATGGTGGCGGTGGCGAGGGCAGCGCTGCCACCACGCAGCACGGGGCGACCCTCGGCGGTGTCCTCGGCTCCAGCCCCCTGGGGAGCGGCGCCGACAGCACCGCCTGCGGCGACATCAGCGGCGCTGGAGGCGCTGATGTCTGAGGCGCTCTCGGTGGCTGTCATGGTTTCGGCGCTCAAGGCAGAAAGTCAAACAACTAACCTACCAGCCCCTGCCCCCCTCCCCCTGACCGCCAAGGCCGTTCTGCTCTTCGACATCGATGGTGTGATCCGGGATGTGGCCGGAAGCTACCGGCGCGCCATCGTTGAAACCGTGCATCACTACTGCGGCTGGCGACCGGAAGCGGCCGTGATTGATGCCCTCAAGGCCGAGGGATGCTGGAACAACGACTGGGACGCCAGCCTGGAGCTGCTGCGCCGCCATGGCCTTAGGCCTCTGCCGGAGCGCGATCAGCTGGTGGCCGTGTTCAGCGGCCATTACTTCGGCGGTGATCCGGAAGGAGATCCCGGCACATGGACCGGCTTCATCGGCCAGGAGCCGCTGCTGGTGGAGCGCGCATTCTTTGAGCGCTTGGAGGCCGCGGGCCTGCGCTGGGGCTTCGTCAGCGGCGCCGAGCCGCCATCGGCCCGTTTCGTGCTCGAACGCCGCCTCGGCCTCAACGATCCCCCGTTGATCGCCATGGGCGACGCTCCCGACAAACCGGACCCAACCGGGCTGATCCGCCTGGCCGAACAGATCTCGGGCCGCCCCGCCGGGGCCGGCGGGGTGCCGGTCATCTACCTCGGCGACACTGTGGCCGATGTGATCACGGTGATCCGGGCCCGGCAACAGCAGCCGCAACAGCCCTTCCTGAGCCTGGCGGTGGCGCCGCCGCACCTGCACAACGCCCCCTCGCGTGCCGCCTACGAAGCCGGGCTGCGCCAGGCTGGAGCCGATCAGATCCTGGCGCGCAGCGCCGATCTGACCCCCTCCCTGGTGGAGCAGTGGCTGGCCCACCTGGGCTGAGCCGGCTCAGCGCTCCATCGCGACCACGCTCTTCAGGGCTGCAGCCGTCAGGATTTCAGCGCCCTGGGCGGTCACCGCGACGTCGTCCTCAATGCGGATGCCGATCCCCTTCCAGCGCGCTTCGATCGCTGGCTGCCCCTCCGGCACCGGCAGGCGATCACTCACATAGAGGCCCGGCTCCACGGTGAGCACCATGCCCGGCTCCAGCGCCACCGGGTGCTCACCGAGTCGATAGGCGCCGACATCGTGGACATCAAGGCCCAGCCAATGACCGGTGCGGTGCATGTACAGATGGCGATAGGCGCCCTGTTCGATCAGGCCATCGGGCTCCCCCCTGAGCAGACCCAGCTCCACCAGGCCCTCCACCAGCACCCTGAGGGCGGTGGCATGCACCGTTTCGGCACTGGCACCCGGCGCCACCACGGCGATGGCCGCCTCCTGGGCCCGCAGAACCAGCGCGTAGAGCTCCCGCTGCTCCGCCGTGAAACGTCCGTTGATCGGGAACGTGCGCGTGATGTCGCCGTTGTAGTAGTCCTGCAGGCTGCAGCCGGCATCGATCAGGAGCAGGTCGCCATCGCGCAGGCGGGCGTTGTTGGCGGTGTAGTGCAGCACACAGGCGTTGTCGCCACCGGCCACGATCGAGCCATAGGCAGGCCCGCGCGCGCCCTGCTCCATGAAGTGCTGCTCGATCACAGCCTGCACCTGGCGCTCACTCAGGCCGGGGCGGGCCACCTGCCGGGCCAGTTCATGGGCCTCCGCCGAAATCCGTGCCGCCTCCCGCAGCCGATCGAGCTCCTCCGGGCTCTTGCGCAGCCGCTGCGCATGCAGCAGCGGACAGGGCGCCACGAGCCCCAGGGCGGCACCGCCGCCACGCGGAGCCTGATCGAGCTGGGCGGCCCAGGCCTGCAGCACCAGCGGTTCGATCGCAGGATGCCGTCCCACCCGGAAGGCGATCCCTTCGGCACCCTTGAGATACTCCGGCAGGCGTTGGGCCAGTTCGCTGCGGGGATGGGCCCGGTCGGCCCCGAAGTGCTCCACCGCCCCCTCACAGCCCCAGCGGAAGCCATGCCAGACCTCAGCGCTGGGTTGCCTGGGATTCACGAACAGGATGTAGCGCTCGCCCTCGGGCCGGTGCGGCAGAAGCAGGGCCACCGCATCCGGTTCGTCGAAGCCGGTCAGATACCAGAAGTCGCTGGCCTGGCGGAACGGCCACTCGCAGTCAGCATGGTGCGTGACCAAGGAGGCGCCTGGAATGACCGCGGCGGCGCCTCCGAGCTGCTCCAAGAACCGTTGGCGGCGTTCCGCATGAATCGCAGACGTGATCGACATGGTGCAACGGGCATCCCACTTCGAGAAGATGGCACAGCCACACCAGGCCGCATGAATCCGCCCGCACCAGTGGCCTCCCCGACGGCGTGATCACCCCCCCGCCCAGTCCCGAGATTCCAGAGCGTGCTTCGC
>JBEDHF010000042.1:0-25383 GCA_041174245.1 Cyanobacteriota bacterium | reverse complement strand
GGGGGGCGCAGGCGCCGATCGCCAGGCCGGGGCGCTCCGGCAGCACCAGGCCCAGCAACAATCGATCAATGGCCCAGCTGAGGCTGTGGGTGGGATCGCCCTGGCGATCCTCCGCATCGAGCCCCCAGCGAAAACCGCAGCGCTGCAGGGTGTCGGTGATGGTGCGGCCGGCCTCGCCTTCCAGCCCAAAGCGCCGCCGAAGCGCGGGGTTTTCCAGCAAGGGATCGAGGGCCGAAGCCGTGAGCCTGGAGCCGGCCAGGCTGAGCAGGGCGAGGAGGATGCTGGCCAGGCTCGCCTCGGCCTGCTGGCTGCGGTCGGTCAGCCGCCAGGGCAGCACCACACCGGTGGCGGCGCTGTCAGCGAACACCGAGGCCAGCACCGGCGCGAAGCTGTCCACCTGGGGGGTCATCACCAGGATGTCGCGCGGGGCCAGGGTGCGATCGTCCGCCAGCAACTGCAGCACCCGATCGCGCACGACCTGGGCCTGACGGAGATGGCCGGCGCAGGCGTGGAACTCGAGCGAACTGTCACCGCTTTCGCGCTTCAGCTCGGGCCAGGCCTCGGGCTCGACCAATTGCTGCTGCAGCTGCGCCAGCAGCGGAATCCCCCGGCTGGGCGCCTGGGCGCCACTGGCCTCAGGCGTCGAGGCAGCAGCGCCCCGCTCGGCGGCCACATCGGCGGCCAGGAAGAACAGATCGCGCTGCTGCCAGGTGCCGAGGATCGCTTCACCGGTGCCCTCCAGCAGCTGCTGAAACTCGCCGCCCAGCCGTCCGAAGCGGGCCTCCAGGGGCGGCGCCTGCAGCAGCCATTCGCGATCGAGGGGCTGCTGCAGCGCCAGGGCGTCCTGAAGATCGCGTCGACGATCGCTGCAGCGCTGCCAGAGATCCCGACAGGGCGTGAGCAGATAGAGATCCACCGGCTGCGCCACCGACAGAGCCTGTAACAGCTGGATCTGCACCGGCGCCATGCTGCTGAGGCCAAACAGCACCAGGGGCTCCTCCTCCAGGCGCTGGCAACCGGCGCCGCTGCGCAGGAGCTCGGTGGCCTGAAGCACCTTCAGGCCGAAGGGTTGAACCCCCAGGCGCTGCGCCAACTGGCGCAACAGCAGGGGCTGCCAGCGCTGGCTCTCAGGCAGCGGCTGCCCCCAGCCATCGTGGTCCTGGCCCCGGCACCAGGCCGCCACCATCGCCGGCCGGTAGAGCGTGTAATCGTCCAGCGCATCGGCGATCGCCCGGGCCAGCTGCCAGGTGGCGCGATCGAGGCTGCGGCAGGGGTCATGGCCCTCCAGCCAGCGACGCAGGCTCAGCGCCTCCGGCTCCTGGCTCAGGGCGGGCAACGCCTGCAGCACCGCCCAGACCAGGTTCTGGGCCCGCCAGGGATCGCTGGCGGTGGCTTCCTCGGAAGCGTCTTCGCCGAGGATCTCATTGACGATCCTGCGCAGGCGCGAACCAGGAAAGGGAAAGCGCAGGTGGCCGCAGATCCCCAGACGCAGAGCCAGCTGTTCACCAAGCCAGCGGCTGGTGGGCCAGGTGTTGACCACCACCGCCACTTCCGTGAACGGATCCGGGGGCACCGCAGCCAGGCGTTCGGCCAAGACATCGGCCAGAAATTCGGCCCGGTTGCTGCGAAAGACCGTGAACACTCAGGCCGGGCCGACCGCCTGCAGGCGCGGAGGGAACACCGTGGAATCGGGAACCTGCATGGCGGCGCCGGCCACCTGACGCACCTCCCGGGTCTCGGGGCAATAGGCGGTCAGCGGCCCGCCGTAGCAGGCGCCGGTGTCGACGATGACCACGGAGCGATAGCGCCGCAGGGACTGATCGGGGGTGTGGCCGACGATCACCTCACCGAAACGGCCGTCGTAGCGCCGCCAGAACTCCTGACGAATCGTCAGATCGGGCTGCCAGGTGTGCGGATCAAAGCCGGCATGGGTGGCGACCCAGCCGTCTCCCCAGTAGGCAAAAGGCAGGTGCTGCAGCCGTTCCAGCCAGGCCCGGCAGCGGCTCTCCCCCAACTGGCGCAGGGTTTCGGCATGGGAAAGCACAAGCTCCGGCCGTGGCTGGCCGGAGCGGAGCGCCTGCACCAACGACCATTCGTGGTTGCCCATCAGCCAGGTGGCCCGTCCTTGCTGCACCAGCTCCCAGACGCGTTCCATGGCCTGCTCGATCGCCGGCCCGCGGTTGATCACATCGCCGCAGAAGATCAGATGGTCATCGGCGGGCAGGCGAGCCAACAGGGCACCAAGGGACGACGCGCAGCCGTGCACGTCGCCGATCACCCAATGGCGACGGGGACGCTGGGCCACAGGGGAGGAAAGCCTTGGGCTGGGATCGGGGCTGCCGGAGCAGGGTCTCTCAGCCGGTTCGGACGTCATGGGGACGACGCATTGCTGCCATTCTGACGTCCCTGGGGCCCGGATGCCCACCCCCCCAGGGCAGGAGGGCCCGGCCGGATTGGACGCCACCGGAGAGCGCTGATACGGTTCGCTCCATCGGCGGGCGCGGCATGGATGCCATGGAGCAGCAAGGCACCAGTGACCAGCAGGAGGCTGTTGCGCAGCAGGAGGCTGTTGCGCAGCAGGAAGCCGGTGCGCAGCAGGAAGCCATCGACCCGCGCAGCCTGCCGGTGGGCCAGCGCATCGGCCTGCTGGTGCGCGCCCTGAATGGAGCCAAGCGCACCAATGAAGCCCTGGCCCGTTGTCGGGATGGTGAAGAGATGCTCGATGTGTTGCTCAACGCCTCCAGCACCCTTGGCCTTGGCCTCAGCCGCGAACAACTGGCCAGTACACCGCCGATTCGCGACTGGGTCTGGTGGAAGAACAAGGAGGCCGTGCTGACGATCGGCGACAACAAGCCCCGCTACCTGCAGGACGGTGGCCAGGGCCGCAGCCCGGAGAGCGCCTCCCAGGATCGGAAACGCTTCTTCGGGCTGTTCTGAGGGGCAGGCCACCCCTGGAATCAGGCCTGGCTGGCCAGGGGGTCGCTCAGGCCGAGGCTGGCGGCATCGAAACTGCCGCTGGCCACGAATTCCAGCCGCAGCTTCAGGAAGGTGATGAACTTCTCATCGGTGGAGATCACCGCGGCAGCCGGCTGGGGCACCTGGGCCGCGATCGAGGCCAACGCAGGGGCACTCAGGAATGCCGGACGGCGGACGAGCCAGAAGTCGATCGCCTTGCCCTGTTCGCCGTAGTTGCGTACGCGCTCACGCAGCACCTCCTCCAAGGGTTCCTCCTCGGTGAGGAAGCGTTCGCTGGCGGCCACGAAGTGATAGGTGCTGGAGGTCATGGGGTGGTGTTACCGAAGAGGGGCTCGCGGCGGGGATTCTGAACCAAAGCCTTCATCTGGCGCACCGCCACCTCCAGGCCGACCACCAGGGCACGGGCCACGATCGTGTGGCCGATGTTCAGCTCCTCCATCCCCTCGATCGCCGCCACCGGCTCCACGTTCTGATAGGTGAGTCCATGGCCGGCGTTGACGCGCAGACCGAGGTTTCGGGCGATCACGGAGGCTTCTGTGAGGCGGGCCAGTTCCAGCGGTTGCTGCGGCCAGGCGGCGTCGGCGTAGGTGCCGGTGTGCAGTTCCACCCAGCGGGCGCCGCTGCGGGCGCTGGCTTCCAGCTGATGACGGTCGGGATCGACGAACAGGCTGACCCCGATGCCCTCCCCCTGCAACCGCCCGACCATCGCCTGCAGGGCGGTGACCTGGGCAGCGACGTCGAGACCGCCTTCGGTGGTCACCTCCTCACGCTTCTCCGGCACCAGCGTCACCATGTCGGGTCGCAACCGCAGGGCGATCGCTTCCATCTCCGCTGTGGCGGCCATCTCCAGGTTGAGGCGGCTGCGCACCGTCTGCCGCAGCAACTCCACATCGCGGTCCTGAATATGGCGACGGTCTTCGCGCAGGTGCACGGTGATGCCATCGGCCCCACCGAGCTCCGCCAGGAGCACACAGGTGACCGGATCCGGCTCCACGGTGCGACGGGCCTGCCGCACGGTGGCGACGTGATCGAGGTTGACCCCGAGGCTGGCCATGACAGGACACAAGCGCTGGCGCTGATCCTATGGATCGGGGCCGACCAGGCAACTGCCCGCCGGCGTGCCCCGGCTCCGGTCACCGCTTTTAGGTTTCAGGAATGGCATGGCGTCACAGGAGGACGACGGACAGGTGACGGCGCAGCTGGCTCTGGTCGGGCGACAACGGGGCCTCTGCCAAGGCATCAGCCCCTGGCTGGGGCCGGTGGCGATGGTGGTCACCCAGGACCTGGTGCTGCCGGGGTATTTCGGGCCGCTGCGGGTGCATGGCCAGGAGCACCTCCCCAGCCAGGGACCTGTGCTGCTGGCCCCCACCCATCGGGCCCGCTGGGATGCGCTGATGCTGCCCTTCGGCGCCGGTCGCCGGGTCACTGGCCGCGATTGCCGGTTCATGGTCAGCCGCGACGAGATGGTGGGCCTGCAGGGCTGGTGTCTGCAGCGCCTGGGCTGCTTCCCGGTGGACACACGCCGAGCCGGGCCCAGCTCCCTGCGTTATGCCCTCGATCTGTTGCAGCAGGGACAACAGCTGGTGATGTTTCCCGAGGGGCGGATCCAGCAGCGGGATGAAGCGATCAGCCTCCGTCCCGGCCTGGCACGGCTGGTGCAGCTCGCCGCCAGTCAGGGGGTCTCGGTACCGGTGATTCCTGTTGGCATCGCCTACAGCCACGCCAGGCCCCGCTGGCGCGACCGGGCCGCGATCTGCTTCGGCGCCCCCCAGCAGCTCCGATCAGGCGATCGACAAGCGGCCCAACACTTCACGGCGACAGCCGCCAAGGCGATGCAGGCAGCCGAACAGGTGGCTCGCTCCCTCGTGGGCCGTCCCCTCCATTGCCCGTAGAGTTCGGGTCCCTTGACCCTCTGCCGTGTCCCGGCCCCTCGTCGCCCTCGGCCTCACCCTGACCGCCCTGGCCGCTCCCCTGCTCGGCGCCGGAGCCGTCCGCGCTCAGACGGCTGCCCCCGTCCGCACCCTCGAGAGCAGCAGTTCCTCCTTCAACATCGGCGCTGTTCAGGCCCTGCTGGCCAAGGGTGATGCCGCCGCCGCCGCCGGCAACCTGACCCAGGCCAACGCCGCCTATGACGAGGCCCGTGACCTCTGCCGCAAACTCGCCCCCTGGTATCTGGGCTTGGCCGGCTCCTTCCGCGGCCTCGACGCCCGCATCCCCAGGGAGATGGATCTGAAGGGACGCGAGGTGCTCGAACTGCAGGTGAAAGCCAACCTGCGCCTGGCGGCCCTCTATCGCCGCATGAACCAACCGCAAGTGGCCGTGCCCCTATTGGTTGAAGTGGTGAAACTCGTCACTCCGGCCTCTGAAGATGGCCAGAAGGCCTACCAGAGCCTGGTGGAACTGGGCTTCGTCAGCACGCCCTACGCCGGTCCGGCTCCGGAAACCGGCAAATGAGCTGAGGCGTGGATCCACGCCTGAACCACCCCGCCGCTTCGCGCTCCCCTCTTTCATGGTGCAACCCGATCAGGTCAAGGCCGCCATCGTTGCCGCGTTACCCGACGCGGCCGTGAGCATTGAGGATCTCACCGGCGGCGGTGACCATCTCCAGGTGCAGGTGGTCTCGGCCGCCTTCGCGGGGCTGAGCCGTGTCAAACAACATCAGCTGGTGTACGGAGCGCTGCGGCAGGAACTGGCCACCGAAGCCATCCACGCCCTCGCTCTGCAAACCTCCCTTCCCGCCTGAGTTTCTTCGATTCCTCCCATGGATTCCTCCACCCAGCAGCGCATCGAGAACCTGATCAACAGCAGCCCTGTCTTCGTGTTCATGAAGGGGAACAAGCTGATGCCTCAGTGCGGCTTCTCGAACAACGTCGTTCAGATTCTCAATTCCCTCGGCGTCCCCTTTGAAACCTTTGATGTGCTCTCGGACATGGAGATCCGTCAGGGCATCAAGGAGTTCTCGGACTGGCCAACCATTCCCCAGGTGTACGTCAAAGGCGAATTCATCGGCGGCTCCGACATCCTGATCGAGCTCTACAACTCCGGCGAACTGCGCGAAACCCTCACGGTTGCCCTCGGATCCTGAGCAGTTTTTACGGACGCCTTGGACCACAACAGATGGTGACGTTCATCATCCGAGGCTCCGTATCAACATCAAACCAAGCGAGCCCAACATTGCTGCTCGCCTGATCCAGGCGATGGGCTGAATGGATCAAGCTGCTTTGCCTTGGCAGCCATTCCACAGGTCCTGGCAAGCCAAACAAACACGCGGGCTCACACTGCCAACCCGGCCATCCTCCGACCGCAGAGACCAAGAGCATTCACCAAGACCAACAGAGCTACGGTCGGGCAGCCGACAGGGAAGTAGGCGACACAGCGGACGGCGAGGGCCAGCCGACAAAGATTGCCAGCTGCGCTGCACCCTTACCACCATCTCCTCGATGGTGAGCACACACCTCAAAAACGCGCGAGCAAAGCCTGCTCCATGCCCCATCACCATCAGCTCGGCAACTGACAATGGGAATTGGACGAGCGAGTGCCATCCCTTGGAGAGAAGCCACCTTGGGCAGATTCGAAGAGCCCATCGGAGCCAATCAAACGATCCGATTAGCGAGCAGGGGCCAGACATGCACCCAAACCGCGCCCACCGACATCCGACATCAAGGAGCAGGACCAGAGGCAGACTCACGACCAATTAACAACCTTGACATATAGATTCACCCGGGATACAGTCGGCAAAAATGCCGACAGAACTAGAAAAACTTGAACTAGCGGTCTACGGAAGAGAGCGAGAGAAAGCCAGCCAACAACTCCTTCTAATCCTGAGAACCATAGAATCAGAATCAGGAGCGATTAACGCTTCAATTCATCCGCCGAGCCCCGAAAACGAAGATCTTGACACTTACCTCGATCATTTGATTCATCGCCTGGCAGCCGCGATCACATCACTATTCTGCGATCCCGCTTTTCAACTGAGCGAGCATGGCGCGCGCGAGATCATGCGCTGGAAACCGCTGATCCTAGCCATCTTCGTAGCCAGCCACTTCCACTCCACCGACCACATCCTAAAGACCTACATCACCCACAAAAATCAAGGAACAGACGAGTACACCTTGAATGCAAGAGATCTGAACAAGTTCGCCATTCTTTATTCAGCAGATTCCAGCATTCCTCTGAACATCGACACGCTGTGGTACCACAGCAAGACCCTGGCCATCGCCCTGGCCTGGGGCCTTGTTTCTCCAGGCTATCTCGGCACCGAAGCCGGCCATCGCAACCGCAACCTGCTCCTGCCGTGGTTGAGTGAAAAACTGAATCAATTAGACAGCCTCGACTGCATTCCAACCCATTCGATCTCCGAGGTGTACATGCACTGCAGCTACGCCACCATACCCGAGCGACATGTCATCAAGAGATCCATCAATCGGCTGGTGCGTCAATCGCTGATCAAAGAAGCCATTCACGACTTACCGGTATTAACGCTGCCGATTCCCCCATCCGAAAGCAAACCCGTTGCCATGGTGATGCTGGAATGGTTTGGGAGCAACCATTCCATCTATCGCACGCATTCGAAGAGCATCGAAGCCATGCGACAGGACTTCCATCTGATCGGAATCGGCTATGGACAATGCGTGGAGCACTCCGTACGAGACAGCTTTGATCTCTTTATCGAGATTCCCCTAGGGGCACTGATGCAACAAGTGCTGTTTGTGCGTCAGCTCTGCCGGAAGCACAAACCTGCGCTGATCTACATGGTGAGCCTTGGCATGAGCCCCCTCAACATTTTTGCCTCGAATCTGAGACTTGCTCCTCTGCAGGTCACGAGCTGGGGTCACCCAGCCAGCAGCCATTCCAACTTCATTGACCAGTACGCAGCCGAGCGCGACCTGCTGCCGGAGCCAGCTCTTTTTTCAGAGGAGATCCTCTGGCTGGAATCCGATGAGATGCCTTTTCGGATCACGGACTCCATGGCCAGAGCCATCAAAAAAGACAAAGCGCGAACAAAAAATAAGCAGGCCGTGCAAATCGCGATTTGCGCCTCAATGATGAAACTAAATCCGACATTCCTAGCCACACTCACCAAAGTCGCTCAGTCAGCAGACACTCCCATCCACTTTCACTTTCTTGTGCTTGGATGCGTCGGAATTGTGTACCGCCAAGTGAGCAAAACAGTGGCAAAAGCGCTGCCGGGAATCAGCACCGTCTATCAGCAATTGACATACGATCGATACATGGATGTACTCGCCAACTGCGATCTGAGCCTCAATCCCTTTCCCTTTGGGAACTGCAATGGCATCGTCGATGGCCTGTTGCAAGGGATCGTCGGCGTCTGCATGCAGGGGCCCCATCTGTTTGAATCGATTGACCAGGCCCTTTACCGGCGTCTTGGCCTACCAGAATGGTTGATCGCCACTGACGAAGAGAGCTACATCAAAGCAGCTATCCGACTGATCAACGATTCTGAGCTGCGTCAACAGATCACCCTCCAATTCGGCACGATCGAAAGCGTTCAACCGCTGCATCAAGGCCAGGATCGTGCTCTCTCAAGAAAACTTCTGGCCAGACTTCACGCTTAGCTCGCGCGATGGGACGGCCGGTACCCCACCGGCAAAACACCCCCCATCCTTGCGACCGATTGAGCGGCAGCCGCTCGCCCCCCTCAAGGCGATGACAGTAAGGGGGGGGCCACCGCATGGAGGCAAGGGGCCAGTGCCAAAGGCGCGAGCGTGGATCCTTGGCTTCAATGATCGGCTGAGCCCAGCAGCCCCAGATCCCATGGGAACCAGCCGATCAGTCCTGATCGGGTGGTGGTGCCCTCAGTTGCGACCGGTTTCGTAAAGGGTGCTCACGTCACCGCCGGGGCCGATGAAGCTGGAGGGATCAAGGATCCAGCGATCGACCAGCTCTTCAAGACGACGCTGGGCGATCGGATCGAGCACTTCGGTGCGCCTCAGGGCATGGAGGTAGCCATCGGCGTAGAGGCGCAGCTCCGAGGGGCCGTGGTAACGACTGGCCAGATCCTGACAGGCGTCACACACCGACTGGAAATGGCGGATGGCGGCGGGATCCTGAAGGCTGGTCATGGCCGGAAGTGAAGCAGAAGGCGCAGCAGGCTGAGAGATCAGCCATTGGGAAGGGTCAGGGGAGGCGGCATCGCCTGGTCTGGAACGGGAAAGCGCCAGCCCTGGGAGCCAGGCCACCAGCCCTCGGGGGAGGGCAGCGACAGAACGAGAGCAGAAAACGAAGGAGCGGAGTGGCAAGGGGACAGATGGAAAGGCATCGCCCGATACCGGCTTCCATCATGAATGCTCGTTAGCGTAGGAACAATTGCCGGATCGAGTGGATCTCCCCCCGAGCCCTTCCATGACCAACAGCGGCTCCGGTGCACCAGCCCTGCCCAAAAGGGTGCTGGTGGTGGAGCCCCACCCAACGCTGCGCACCGTTCTTGCCCAACGTCTGCGCCAGGACGGCCACCTGGCCGCCGCTGTGGCCACCGCCCGTGAGGCCCTGGAACTGTGCGACGAGCAGGCACCGGATCTGCTGGTGAGCGCTGAGCTGCTGGAAGAAAGCAGCGCCCTGCGACTCGCCGATCAACTGCGCGCACCGGTGATGGTGCTCACCGCCCGGACCGGTTCCGAACCGGTCGTGTCCCTGCTGGATGCCGGCGCCGCCGACGTCCTGCGCAAACCGTTCGGGCTGGAAGAGCTGGCCGCCCGATGCCGCACCCTGCTGCGCCGCGGTCCTGGCAACGGCCTGCAGGAACGGGTCTGCGTTGGCCCCCTGGAGGTGCAGGTGCTGCTGCGGCAGGTGACGCTCCGCGATCAACCCGTGGAATTGAGCCCGCGCGAATTCGCCCTGCTCTGTGCCCTGCTGATGCCACCCGGGATGGTGCGCTCGCGCCAGGAGCTGCTGCGCATGGCCTGGCCCCCCTTCAGCGGTGGCCCCCGGTCCGTCGACACCCAGGTGCTGACGCTGCGGCGCAAACTCGAGCAAGCCGGGCTCGGCGAAGGTGGCGGCATCGAGACCGTGCGCCAGCAGGGGTATCGCTTCAGCCTCGACACCCTGCCGGAATCGCCGGAACTGGCCGGTCCACCGCCCCAGGCCCTGCTGGGACTGGGATGACGGCCGTTCAGGCGAGCGGCGTCCAGCGGCCGCTGAACCGCAGCCACCCCACCAGCAGCTCCCCGGACAACATCAGCGTGCACAGACCTGCCAGAAGCTGGTAGGTCCACGGGGGGGTCAAGCGTCCGATTCCACCGGTGGAGAGGCCGGTTGCGGCTCTCAACTGGGCCAGGAAACGCTCGAAATCGGTGATCCGTTGCGGCAGCAACCAGGCCTGACCGCTGCTGGTTTTGAGGTAGTACACGCGGCCCCCCTGACTGGTACCAACGGGTTGGATGGCAAGGATCTCAGCCCAGGTCAGCTGCCAGCCCTGCCGCAGTGGCAGGAAGCGGCACCACGGAGCCGGTCCCACCGCCAGGCCCTGGGCATCCCAGCGCACCTGTTCGCTCGTGATCGCCAGCACCAGCACGGCGCCGATCGGCAAGGCGATCCAGAGGGCCAGCCTCAGCGCTGCCGGAGCCAACACGGGCAGAGGCAGGACCAGGGCCAGATACAGAGCGATCAAGGTGCCCCGAATCAAGGGCTGCATGCCATGCAGACCAGCATCCCCCTGGCGCTCCGGCCCAGAGGTCGTCGCAGTGGACGGCTGCGCTGATGTCGGCAGGGCAACGGCTGACCGGATCGGCATCGGCGCGTCAGGCTCCTTCGCTGTCGGACTCATCGATCCTCGGCAGAGCCAGGCATGGGCTCCAACACGGACGGAGGCTGGTAGCGGCCGCCAAAGACCTCGGCTTCACGACCTTTCCAGAACTCCCCCAATCGCATCAGGTCGGCATGGGCCTCCTGAACCTGTTGCAGGTACACCGCAGGGTCCATCGAGGCCCTGGCTTCCTTGAGCTTGGTGAGACGAAGCAAGTGCCACATCCACGGCTTCCCCAGCTCTCCGCGCTGCTCCAGGTAGCGGGCCAGGTCAGCGGAGCTGGGGCTGGGGGCGGAAGTCATCCAGGGAGATGCACAGGTTTCCAGCCTATGGAGAGGAGCCGATGGTGTGTGACCCTATCTCTGGAAAGAACGCACCTTCACGCCCATCGCCCTCAATCCGGCAGGGCCCAGGGGTTGAGGCCCAGGTCGGCGCCGATGCGGTGGGCACAGGCGAAACCGCTGAAGGCCACGGCATTGAGGCCCTGTCCCGGGAAGCAGGAATCACCGACGCAATAAAGGTCGCGTACTCCGGTGCGGTTGAACGGCATCGGCAGCAGCCCCGGCAGGCGCAGGGCCGGAATCGGCCCATAGCTGCCGGCCATCCGGCCAAGGAAACGACGGTGACTACGGGGCGTACCCACCTCGCGGTGACGGATGGCCGCCTTGAGGCCAGGCAGGATCGCCTCCAGCCGCGCGATCAGACGATCGGCATCGGCCTGCTTCTTGGCCTGGTAAGCGGCTGGGCTCAGGTCTCTCCAGGCGCTGAGGTCGCTTGGGGTGAAGGTGTGAAGGATGTGGCGTCCCTGCGGTGCCAGCGAAGGGTCCAGCAGCGTCGGCATCGAGAGGAAAATCACCCCCTGCTCCGCCTCGATCTCAGCCCAGTCCTCGAGCAGCAGGTGATGGCAGTGAAAGCCCTCGGGCACGACGGCGGCATCGATGCCCAGGTGCAGCGACAGGAACGAGGGGGAGGGGCGATAGCGCCGACGCCAGGTGGACTCGGCCTGTGGGGTGTGGGCGGCATCGACCAGGGGCCGGGCGACCGCCCCTTCGCTGTCTGCAGCGCCGGCGAAGGTGTCCCAGCGGGTGGCATTGCTGACCACCCGTCGGGCCCGGATCGTCTCGCCGCTGGCCAGTTTCACGCCCACGGCGTGGGCCGCCGCACCTTCACCCTCGATCAGCACCTCCGTCACCCGCGACCGGTAGCGGATCGCGCCTCCATGGGCCTCAAGGCCCGCCACCAGCTTCTCGGCAATCACACCAACACCTCCTCGGGGGTAGTTGATGCCACCGGCATGGCGGTCGGAGAAGACCATGCCGGCATTGATCATCGGCGTGCGATCGGCGGGCATCACGCTCCAGCAGAAGCACTCCATGTCGATGAACTTCAGCAGCTCCTGATCCTTGATGTGGGCCCGAGCCACATCGCCGACGTTGAACGGCAGCCAGCGGGCCAGGCCCAGGCAGGCCAGGGGCGCCTTGAAGAACACCTTGGCCAGGTAGGCCGGATCCTCCAGCGACAGCAGCGGCATCGCATCGAGGCAGCGGAACACCTGCCAGCAGGTGTCGTAAAAGGCGCGGATACCCTTGGCCTCGTGCGGGAAGCGGGCGGTGAGATCGGCCAGGAAGCGCTCGTAGTCGCGGTCCACGGCCACGTTGAGGCCGCCGGGCAGGTGGTATTCGAGCTGGGCTGGATCGGGGATGGTGTCGCAGTGCTGGCCCACATCGCCCAGGGCACGGGTGAGCAGGTTGGTGTGCCCCTTCTCCCCGAAGCCAAAGATCATCGAGGCGCCCACATCAAAGGTGTAGCCCTCACGCCGGAAGCTACCGCCCGAACCTCCCGGAATCAGGTAGCGCTCGAGCACCAGGGTGCGCGCACCCTTGGCCGCCAGCTGCGAAGCGGTGACGAGCCCGCCGATGCCACTGCCAATCACGATCACATCCCAGAGCGTGGGATCGGCCCCCTGGTCTCCAGTCGGTGCGTGAGCAGAAGTGGAAGGAGTGGCGATCAACGGAGGCAGGCGCGCTGGCGCTGACCCTAGGAAGCCACCAGAACCGAAGCCGATGGGTCCGCCGCACAGAACGGCGCCAGATCGGCCAGGGCGCGGTCGCGGTAGGCGCCGTAACGACGACGTTTGTCGCGGATCCGCTCCTGGAGCTCCGGCAAGAGGCCGAAATTGGGTGGCATCGGTTGGAAACCGCCGCGTTTGCCGTCACCGCCGCAGGGCGCTTCGGCCACGAAATGCGTGAGGGCCCCGATCATCGTGGTGTGCGGCAGGCTGATCGGCTCCAGACCAAGGGCCAGCCTGGCGGCATTGGTGCCGGCCAGCCAACCACCAGCCACAGCGGCCGCGTAGCCCTCGGTGCCGGTGATCTGCCCGGCGGCCAGAAGGGTCGGACGTTGGCGGAACTGCAGGGTGGGCTGCAGCAGCTGGGGCGATTCCAGGAAGGTGTTGCGATGCATCACCCCGAAACGGATGAACTCGGCGTTCTCCAGGCCGGGAATCAGCCGCAGCACCCGTTGTTGTTCGCCCCAGCGCAGGTTGGTCTGAAAACCGACCAGATTCCAGAGACGCCCATCGCGATCTTCCTGGCGGAGCTGCACGACGGCATAGGCCCGATTGGCACGGCGCACCTCGCGATCGTTCACATCGCCCCAGCGCGGATCCCAGAGCCCGATCGGTTTCAGCGGCCCATAGCGCATCGTGTCTTCGCCACGCCGGGCCAGCTCCTCGATCGGCAGACAGCCTTCAAAGAAGGTGGCACTGTCCTTCTCGAAATCCTTGAGTTCGGCCTGCTCGGCGCCCAGCAGGGCCTCACGAAAGGCGAGGTACTGCTCCCGGTTCATCGGGCAATTGATGTAATCGGCGTCGCCCTTGTCGTAGCGCGACGCCCGAAAGGCCACGGAGAGATCGATGCTCTCGCCCTCGACGATCGGGCTGGCGGCATCAAAGAAATGACAGTCCTCACGGCCGGTGAAGGCACGCAGCTGCTCCGCCAGGGGTTCGCTCGTGAGCGGGCCGGTGGCTAGCACCGCCAACTGATCGGCTCCCGGCAGCTCCGTAGCCTCGATCCGCTCCACGGTCACCAACGGGTGATTGTCCAACGTGGCGGTGAGGGCGGCGCTGTAACGGCCACGATCAACGGCCAGGGCACCACCGGCGGGGACCGCATGCTGATCGGCGGTGCGGATCACCAGCGAACCGAGCCGCCGCAACTCTTCCTGCAACAACCCGGCGGCCCGGTCACTGGAAAGGGCGCCGAAACTGTTGCTGCAGACCAGCTCGGCGAATTCAGGGCTGTGATGGGCCGGGGAGCGGCGCAAGGGGCGCATCTCCAGCAACCGGACCGGAAGCCCAGCGGCGGCGATCTGCCAGGCCGCTTCGGTGCCCGCAAGGCCGGCACCAATCACAAGCACAGGCTCCCGCTCGGATCGAATCGTGCCGGAATGGGCTGGGCTGCTCTCTGACACGCGAAATCGGCTCTGCCTGATGGAATCAGGCTAGAAGCCGATGCGACAACGTTCCAAGGAACGGTTCAGACGACCGTGAACGCCGGATCAACCGTTGGCGCGCTTGAGCATCAGCTGCAGCTGACCAACGGCAGCGCGGCCGATGTTGAACGCAGCCCAGCCGGCAGCCAGGAGGATCGGGGTCAACACGAGCAGCAGCCGGGCGTCCATGGATTGAAAACGAGCGTTTCTGGATCTTACGAAGGAACCACCAGTTGCGGCGCCTGATCCCGCCAGTTGATCGAAATCGCAGCAATTGGCGGGATCAGCCCCCAGCGGCGCTGGCGTGAAAGCCGGGGTCCTGGGAACGGCCGGCATGGGCCATGGCCAATTGGCGATAGCGGCGGGCGTGCTGGCGTTGTTCCGCCACCGCCTGGTCGCTCAGCTCCCGCTTGACCTGGGCCGGGGCCCCCATCACCACGGCCCGCGCCGGCACATCACGGGTGACCACGGCACCAGCCGCCACCAGGGCCCCCTCGCCCACGGTGACGCCATTGAGGACGATCGCGCCGATACCGATCAGGCAGCCATCTTCAAGCGTGGCGCCGTGGATGACGGCGCGGTGGCCGATCGTGACGTCGGCGCCGATCCGCACCGGCACCTCTGGATCGCCGTGAAGGATGGCGCCATCTTGAACATTGCTGCCGGCACCGATCACAATCGAGCAGACATCCCCCCGGGCCACGGCCGTGGGCCAGAGGCTGGCCCCGGCCTCAAGGGTGACATCACCAATCAGCACAGCCGTCTGGGCCACCCAGGCCTGGGCATCAACCTGCGGTTCGGGCCAGGGGAAGGCAGGTGTTGTCACGGCACAGGCGGTGGAGGCACCCCATTCTCAGGCGCCCCTGCCCCCTCGCCGGCGTGGCACTGGCAACGCGGCTGGAGGGGTGACCCCTGGGTGATAAGTTTCTGGGAGCCCAACAGGGCTGCCCCACAGGGCGGGTCGCTAGCTCAGCGGTAGAGCACTCGGCTTTTAACCGATTGGTCCTGAGTTCGAATCTCAGGCGACCCATGACTTCTCCCCACCACCTCCTGATTCAGGGGAGTGAGGGTTGATGGCCTTGGGCACACCGCATCGCCCTGGGCCCAGCAGGGATCTCCACGCAGCCTTGGCGGGGTGAATGGCCAGGCTGAGGGGATCTGCGGCAGCGCGATTGCGCAGCCATCAGCGAAACCAGCGCCGCCATTGTTCGCCAGAGGGCGATGGCTCATGGGCGCTGAAGCCGTACCTGGCCGCGCTGGCTGATCAGGGGCGCCGATCAGGTCAGGCTCTTCAGAACGTGCTCGATTGCCGACTCGGTGGCCGATCCCCTTCAGGCAGCAGCTTGCTGCTGGAAGCGCCTCCGCCTGCACCCATGGCAACGGCACATTGAGATAGCCCGGAAACAACAACGCCCCCGACCTTGGTCGGAGGCGTTGACGTCAGCCCATGGCGCAGACACTTGATGGTCCTGAAGGCGTGCGGTCGTGCCGTGGTCCTTGAGGACCGCAGATCTCACTCCTCTTCGGTGGAGCCGGCGGGGATCAGCTTGATCTGCTTGCGGCCGATCTTGATTTCAAACTCATCTCCGGGCTTGAGATCGAGCATGGCGGTGTAGGCCTTGCCCACCAGCAGGTTGCCGTTGCCCTGAACGGTGGCCACGTAGGAAAGTTTGCGGCCGGCCTTGCCAACGCCCTTGCCGCCGCCGTCACCAAGGCTGACGCCCTTGGCTTCCAGGAGGGCTTCGTAGAAAGCGGTGAAGTTCAGGCGCTCGGAGCCGTCCTTTTTGGTGCTGACGTAGCCGCAGCTCCGAACCAGATCAGACTTGGAGGCATCGCCCAGCTCTTTGACTTTGGCGAGGAGATCAGAACCGGTGAGCATCGATGTGCTGCAAGTTCCCTCACCTTACAGCCCAATCCGACATCGTCCAGTTGATGCGATCGATCGGAAGAGGTTGCCCTGAGGCAGTCGCTGCCATCACGCCAGGATTGGCTCAACTGCGGCGAACCTCTTCGCAGCGCTCTGCTCAGCAGCTCACACCAGCGCCCGTGGATTGAGGGGAGAAAATCCCGCGATGGTGCGGGTGAGAAGCAAAACAAGACCGCCGAACCGCAGAGGAGCAGCCCTGGAGATTGACCGGCCCAGATCAGCGCCAGCCAGAATCAAGCTCCCCTGCCAAGCAGGCAGGAGGGCGTAATCCTTGCCGGAACCGCTGCCGGGGTCGACGCCCAACGTCACCGCCAAGCACTGCGGTGCCGGCCCGATTCAGGCCGCGAAGCAGCGGGCAAGAGAACGCCTCAGACCAGGGGGGCCTCAATCTCCCGTTGCACCGACACCCAGTAGGTGTACCAGCCATCAAGATCTTCCAACGGGGCGATGTCGATGTCGACCCAGAAGCGGCTGCCATCCTTGCGATAATTCAACACGGCCTGGCGGACGGGCTGCCAGTGGCGCAATCCATCCCGGAAGGTCTGCAGCGCCAGGCGATCAGTCTCCGGCCCCTGAAACAAGCGCGGACTGCGCCCGAGCAACTCCGAGAGCCGATAGCCGTTCTGGCGGATCGCCGCACGGTTGGCATAAACGATCAGAGGTCCGGGTGACTCCACAGGCTCGGCGGTCGTGACGATGACCGCATCGCGGACGTACTCGAGGATCCGTTGATGCATCAGCCGTTGTTGGTCCCAGAGCTTGCTGGCCGTGGGCCGATCGGCAAGCAGCACGATGCCGATGCCGCGATCGGAGCGAAACAGGCGTACGAGCAGGATCTGCTCGGCGCAGGCCAGCTGCAGATCCACAGGCCCAGCATCACTGACCGTGATCGAATGCTCCTCCAGAGCCTCGGCCAGTTCCGGCCAGATCACCGCCAGGCCATCCCCGGAACGGCAGCAGAGCTGCCGGCCGATCAGCTCCCGGGAACGGTGATCGAAGTACGTGATCACCCCCGCACCATCGACCAACAACAAACCATCCCCTGGAAGCAGAAGAAAGTCCTCCCGCTCATCCCAGGGGCAGCAGGGTGGAATCGATCCTGCCTCCGAAAGCGTCATCCAGGCTTGCGGCTCTTTATTCCGTGCTAGCTGCTGATCGCTGCCGCGGCAGCGCTCCATCGACCGCTGATCACCGCAGCGGTCGCGATCAATCGATCACCGTTCGCGCCACCGTGGCTCTGGAGCCCGTTTCAGCTGCCGTGATCGCAATCCCGGCCCGGATCCGCTCCTTCAAGGCAGCGACATGGCTGATCACACCGATCATGCGGCCGCCTTCGCGCAGGCGATCGAGCTCATCCATCGCCAGCTGCAGATTGTCGGGATCGAGAGTCCCGAACCCTTCGTCGATGAACAGAGCATCGAGATGGACGCCCCCGGAATGGGCTTGCACGGTATCGGCGACGCCCAGGGCTAGGGCCAGCGACGCCTGGAAGGTCTCGCCGCCCGAAAGGCTGCTCACCTCCCGTTCCTCGCCGGTGTAAGCATCAAACACCCGCAGGCCCAGACCGGCCTGACGCCCCCCCCGGCCACCCTCATCGGTGAGACGCAGCTGGTAGCGACCGGAGGTCATCAGCTCCAGGCGCTGGTTGGCATGGCGGCAGATCTCCGCCAGATAGGCGGAAAGAACCCAGCGCTGCAGGGAAATGAATGGGGCGGTACGCCCCTGGCAGCGATCAGCCACGGCCTGCAGCTGGCGGGCTTGCTGCTGGGCCACGGCCAACCGTTCGGCCGCCTGACGATGCTGTTGGTGCAGGCGGCTGATCTCCGCATGGGCGCCCCGCGCTTCGGTCTGGCGCTCAACGGCAAGGGTGCGAAGACGATCGGCCTGACTCACCCAATCCTGGGCAGCCTTGAGATCCGGCCGCTCAGGTGGCAGATCCGCCAGATCAGGCGAAGCCAGCAGCGCCTTCACCGCCACCAGATCGGCATCGAAGGCGCTGATCCGGGCGGCCAGATCCTGGCGCCAGCTGGCTTCCTTCAGCGCCAGGCGCAGGGCCTCGGCATCGATGAAGCCCTGGCCCGCCAGCTCCCGCTGCAGGCGCTCGGACGCCTGCACAAGCGCCGTGGTAGCAGAACCGCGCTCCTGAACCAGGGAGGCCAGCTCCCGCAGCGAGGCTTCCAGGGGTGGCAAAGCCTCCAGGGCCTGGCGGGGATCGAGGCCCGGGCCAAGCTCCGCCGTGATCTCGGCCTGAAGGGCCAGCGCCCGCTGGCTGGCCGCCGTGGTCGCCTGCAGCTGCAGGGCCTGGGCCGTGACTGCAGCCTGCTGACGGCTCTGCCACTGCTTGAGCTCCTGATCCTTGGCCGCGATCGTGGCCTCCAGCGGCGAGGCCTGGGCCGCCAGCAGCTGGGCGTCCCCCAGAGCCCGGGCCGAGGCCTCGGTGGCGGTCAGCGTCGCCTGCGGATTCAAGGCGGCCGCTCCCGCCTGCTCCAGCAGCCCCCGTCGCTCAGCCACGGCGGTGGCAAGATCAGCATCCGCCTGCCGGGCCCGATCCGAGGCCAGGCGGAACGCCAGCTCGGCGGCCTGGATCGTCGATTCGGTGACGGCCGGCCCCGAGGACTGGGCCGGCGCCGGATGGTGACTGGAGCCGCAGACCGGACAGGGCTGATCAGCGACCAGAGCAGCCGCCAGCTGCGAGGCCATGCCGGCGATCTGGCCATGCCGATGCTGCTGCAAGGCTGCGTCGGCGCGGCGGAGCTCCGCCTCCGCCTCGGCCTGGGCCGCCGCCCGCTGCTGCTGCCGCCGATCCGCCTCGGCCAGGGCCACGAGCGTGCGTGCGATCTCCTGTGCCTCCCGGGCCGCCCGCTCCAGGCCGTCAAGTTGGTCACGGGCGCTGCAGGCGCGCTGATAGGCCTCGGCTGCCTGCTGCTGCTGGCCTTGCACGGCCTGCAGCGCTGTCGCGGCGGCCTCGATGGCCCGGCCGGCCTCCCGCTGGAGTTTGTCGGCCTCGGCGGCTGCGGCTGCCGCCTCGCGGGCCTCAGCGGCTTTACGGGTCAGGGCCAGCCATTCAACCCGGCGAGCGGCCAGGGCACTGCGGGCTTCCGCCAGCGCCTCCGGGTCCGGCACTGCCAACAGATCGAGACCAAGCAGCGGCGGCGGCAGCCCTGGAACCTGATCCCGGGCGTGACGCACCCGCTGCAGCTGCACCTCCAGCCGTTGGTTCAAGGCCTGCAATGTCGTCGAGGCGCTGGCCTCGGCCTCGAGGGAGGCCCGCAGAACCTCAGCCCGCTCGGCCTGCTGCAGCCGTTGGCGATAGGCCTCGACCACCTCCTGCTTGGCCTCGAGCTCCTGCAACCGGTTCTGGGCCCCGGCGCGGCGATCCCAGCGATCGGCCTGCCGTTCGCTGGTCGCCAGGGAGGCCCTGGCGGCCTCCAAGGCCACGGTCGCCTCCTGCAGCTGCTGACCGGTGAGCGCCAGCACGGCGGCCATCGCCGTTTCGATCGGCTCAAGGTCCATCGGCCCTTCGGCCGTCGCCGCGTCCGGGTCCGGGTCCGGGTCCGGCTCAGACTGCGGTGCGAAGCCACTCCAGAGCTGCAGGATCTGCTGGCGCAGCACCTCCTGGCTGCGGTTCTGTTCAGCCAGGGCGAGACGGGCCGTCCGTGCCCTGTCCTCGAGCCAGAGGCCGGCCTGCTCGTACTGCAACGTGTCGAAGAGCGTCTTGAGCAGGGCCTCCCGCTCCTCGGCCCTGGCCCGCAGCACCTCGGCGAACCGCCCCTGGGGCAGCAGGATCACCTGACGGAACTGGGCGGCACTGAGGCCGACCAACCGCTCCACCTCGCGGCTGACCTCGGTGCTGCGGCTGGCCAGGGGCTGAGGGTCGGAGCCTTGCAACCGGAACAGAGCCGCCTGGGGCGCTTTTTCGGTCACACCCGTGCCCCGCGTCTTGGGAGCGGTGTAGGCCGGGGAGCGATCGACCCGATAACGGGCGCCGGCGCAGGAGAAGGTGAGCGAAACCCGGGGCACCGCCGTCGGGCCGGCGTGGTCCGATTTCAGCGAGCGCGCGGAACGATCGCCGGAGACCTCGCCGTAGAGCGCAAAACAGAGGGCATCGAGGAGGAAGGTCTTGCCGGCACCGGTGGTGCCATGAATCAGGAACAGCCCCTCGGTGCTGAGCAGATCGAAGTCGATGTCGGTGCGCTCGGCATAGGGGCCGAAAGCCTCGATCCGCAGCTGGTGGGGTTTCATGCCTCGCCCCCGCCGGCCCCGGCCTGCAGAGCCTGCCGCAACAGCTCGACCTCGGCCGCCTCCGCCGGACGCCCCTGCTGGTCGGCGTAGAAGGCCAGGGTCAGATCCAGCGGCGAAGCGGCCTCACGCACCTGCTGGTTGCGTTCTGCGGCACTGGCCCGCAGCCGCTCGGGCGGCCGATGACGCAATTCGACCGCATGGGGGAAACGCTGCCGCAACCGGGCCATGGCCTGCATCGGCAGGGTCTCGTCGGTGAGAATCGCCCGCACCCAGGCCGCTTCGGCCGGAGCCTGGGCGGGATCGAGGCAGAGATCGTCGAGACGGCCCTCGATCGTGCGCAACGGCCGCCCCACCTGCAGCGGCACGATCTCGACCCGTGCCGCACCGCTGGCATCGAGTTCCACGATCCGCACCGACTTGCTGTGGTGCTGCTCGGAAAAGGAATAGGGAAGCGGGGTGCCTGAATAGGCGACCCGCGGCCCATCGAGCTGCTGGGAGCCGTGCAGATGGCCCAGCGCGACGTAATCAAAGCCGGCGAAGCTCTGCACCCCGACCCGATCAATCTGACCGACGGTCAACTCCCGCTCGGACTCACAACCTTCGCCGCCGGCCACGAAGGTGTGGGCCACCACGATCGAACGCTGTCCGGCGCGGCTGCGCAGGTCGTCGCGCACCCGGTTGAGGGCCAGGGCCGTGACCTGCTCATGGCTAATCCGTTCCCTGACCTCGTTGGCGATCGCAGCCTCCTCGGTGAGCGAGCGCAGCATCAGGCCATCCACAGCGGGATCGAGATAGGGAAGGGGATAGACCGCCACGACCTCGCCACCCCGACGCGGTGTCACCAGCACGGGCTCGGCGCAGCGGCGAACATCGCCACGGATCGTCACCCCGAAGCTGGAGAGCAGGGGGTCGTAGATCGATACCCGCACGTGCGAATCGTGATTGCCGGCAATCGCCACCACGGCGATACCGGCGCGGCACAGCCGGGCCAGGGTGTCGTTGAACAGCTGCACCGCCTCTGCTGGCGGGATGGCGCGATCGTAAAGATCGCCGGCGATCAGCACCGCATCCACCTCGGCCTCGATAGCGAGGGCCACGATCCGATCGAGCGCTGCCGCCTGCTCCTCAAGCAGCGAAGCGCCATGGAACGGCCGGCCCAGGTGCCAGTCGGAGGTGTGCAGACACCGCATCAAATCGGGGCCGGGGGCTGTTGCCCCGCCGCAGAAGCTCCATTGTGCCCGGCACGACTGGTCAACCGACGCCGGTGCCTGCAGGATGCAGCGACGAAGGCGATCTGCGGAGCCGCCCCGCTGCCCGCCGCCATCCAGCTCTGATTGCTTCGATGCGAGCCCCAACCCGGCGCCGTCGCCAGATCCTTCAGCTCCTGATCGCCGGCGCCGCCGCCGGCGCCCTGCCCGGCCTCGGCCGTCCCGGCCGCGCCCAGACAGCCGTGCGCTCCCAGGGCCTGGCGGCCCCCTCCCTGCCGCCGCCGGCACGGATCGAGCCGGTGCGCGAGGTGCTCTGGGGCAGCACGGTCACCGACCCCTACCGCTGGATGGAGCGGCAGGACGATCCCGAGTGGCTGCCCTTCCTCAAGGCCCAGGCCGAATACAGCCGGGCCGTTCTCGACGCCATTCCCGGCCGCAGTGCCCTGGGGCGTCGGGTGTCGGCGTTGTCAGCCCAGGTGCCGCGGGCGGTCCGGGTCATCTCCCGTGGCCAGCGGCTGTTCTACGAAAGTCGGCCGGCTGGAGCCGACCAGTACAAGCTGTTCGTGCGTCAGGGGACGCAGGGGCCGGAGCGCTTGCTGCTCGACCCGGAGCAGCTCTCGCCTGGCGACACGTCCTACGCCATCGACTGGTGGCTGCCCTCACCCCAGGGCCGTCACATCGCCTTGGGGCTATCCGCGGGGGGCTCGGAGAACTCGGTGCTGCGGATCCTCGATGTCGAGCGCGGCACGTTCCTCAACGAGAGCATCGACAAGACCGACAACGCCTCGCCGAGCTGGCTGCCCGATGGCTCCGGCTTCTTCTACAACCGGCTGGCCCCAGGGCCCAGGCCCGGAGATCCGGATCACTTCCTCAACAGCGCCGCCTGGCTGCATCGGCTCGGCACCGACCCCGCCCAGGACGTCCTGGTGCTCAGGTGCGGCCTGGATCCGGCCATCCCCGGCACGCCGGAGGAGTACCCGACGGTGGAGGCGGCGGCCGATTCCGCCTTCGTCGTGGCCTGCTTCCGGGGAGGCGTTCGCCAGGACAACGCCTTTCACGTGGCCCGGCTCGAGGAGCTGCTGGCTGGCAGGCCCCAGTGGAAGCAGGTCTGCAGCCTCGAAGACCAGATCGTGCGGCTGGTGCTCTCGGGCGATCATCTCGATCTGGTCAGCACCAGGAACAACCCCAATGGCCAGGTGCTGCGCCTGGACGCCGCCGCCCCCGACCTGGCCCGAGCCCGCGTGGTGGTGCCGGAGAGCACCTGGGCGATCGACGCGATCAGCGCCGCCGCCGACGGCCTCTATCTCAAGGAGATGCAGGGCGGCTACAGCCGCCTGAGGCGGCTCTCGGGCGATGGTGTCCTGCAGCAGGTGCGGCTGCCATTCGAGGGTTCGATCGCCGAGCTGAGCAGCGATCCACTCCACGGTGGGGCCTGGTTCATCGGCGAGAGCTGGTTGGTGCCGCCGGCCTGCTTCCACTGCCGATCGGGTGCCAGGACCGCCAGCCGGGTCGATCTCGTGGGCAAGGTTCGCCTGGATGGCCGCGGCTATGCGCTCACGCGCAGCGTTGCCATCGCCCGCGATGGCACCCGGGTGCCGATGTCGATCCTGGCCCGGCGCGATCTGAAGCGCGACGGTACCCATCCAACCCTGGTGGAGGCCTACGGGGCTTATCAGATCTCGAGTGAGCCCTGGTTCTTCAACGGTCGACTGCTGGCCTTCCTGGAGCAGGGGGGAGTGTTCGTCACCGCCCATGTTCGCGGCGGCGGCGAATTCGGACGGCGCTGGTGGCTGGCCGGCCAGAAAACAACCAAACCAAACACCTGGCGGGATCTGATCGACTGCTGCCAGACCCTGATTGAGGAGGGCTGGACCAGCCCCAGCCACCTGGCGATCACGGGCACCTCCGCCGGCGGCATCACGGTCGGACGGGCGATGACCGAGCGGCCGGAGCTGTTCGCTGCGGTGATTTCCGATGTCGGCCTCTCCAACCCGTTGCGGGCGGAATTTTCAGAGAACGGCCCGGGCAACATCGATGAATTCGGAACGATCAACGAGCGTCAGGGTTTCGAAAGCCTGCGGCAGATGGATGCCTACCAGGCGGTGCGCAACGGGGTGAGCTATCCAGCGACCCTTTTGACCACAGGCATGAACGACTCCAGGGTCGCCCCCTGGCAGGTGGGCAAAATGACAGCGCGCCTGCAGAACGTGGCCACAGCTGATCGCCCGGTGCTGCAGCGGGTGGACTTCCAGGCCGGTCATGGCCTGGGCTCCACCCGCAGCCAGAACGATGGCCTGCAGGCGGACATCTACGCCTTCGTGCTCTGGCGCACGGGACATCCGGACTTTCAGCCCCGCCTGCGCTGAGCCGGCGGGGCCAGATCGCTCACAGACCCGGGCTGCTCTGCATGATGCCGCCATCGGCAAAGATCGACGTGGCGGTGATGTAGCTGGCGGCATCGCTCGCCAGGAACGCGACCACGGAGGCCACTTCTTCGGGCTGGGCCATCCGGCCCATGGGAATGGCGGCATTGAGCTTGGCCAGAAGCTCAGGGTTGTTCATCGTCGAATCATTGATCGGCGTGGCCACCGCACCGGGACCGACATTGACGATCGTGACCCCATGGGCCGCCAACTCAACGCCAGCGGTGCGGGTGAGCATGCGAACCCCACCCTTGGCCACGCAATAGGGGGTGTTGTTCGGCATCGGCCAATCCTCATGCACCGATGAGATGTTGATGATCCGACCGCCACCACCTTGGGCGATCATCTGCTTGGCTGCGTATTGCGTGGCAAAGAAAACACCGCGCAGGTTGATATTGAGAACCTTGTCGTAATCCTCAGGGGTGGTATCGAGGATGGAGGTGCGGGTTTCGATGCCGGCATTGTTCACCATCACATCAAGGCGACCGAAGCGATCGACTGTGGCCTGGATCAAACGCTGCAGATCTTCAAGCTTGCCGACATCGGCCTGCACGCCAAAGCTGCAGCCGCCGAGCTCGCCGATCTCCACTTCCATGGCTTCCGTGACCTCAGCATGGGAGCGGTAATCAATCACCACCTTGGCGCCGAGTCGGGCAATGCGTTCAACGATGGCTTTGCCAATGCCACTGTTGCCACCGGTGACGATGATCACCTTGTCTTTAAGCAAGGTGGCGAGGGTGGCGGTGGCGTAGGGATTGGTGGAAGTCATGGAGAAATTCGGTTGCAGCAAGTCCCGATCAGACCCTAGGCAGCGCGTTCTGTTCTGGCAGCGTGGTTGTCACCGAACTGGTCCATGGCACCCCGTTGCAGAAGCTGGAGGCAAACCCTTTAACAACACTGCACACAGGCGCAGATGACACGGCCTGAGATTTCACTAGGTTGCCAACAGGCTTCCCTTGTTGTGACCAACACCGTGGCTCATCCCCCGACAGAGTCAGCAGCACCAGCCGTGCCTTACTGGCATGTCTGGACCGATGAGGCTGGCATCAGCCATCAGAGCCGTGGCCTGGTGGATGGATTTCAGCTCAACAGCATCAGCGCCGGCGCGGCTGCCCAGTGGATCGGTCCCCGCAGCCAGGGGCCGATGGATGTGCTGTTCACCGTTCTGCCGCCGGGATGGGAAGGGGATTGGCATGAGAATCCAGCGCCTCAGTGGATCGTGCCGTTGAGCGGGCGCTGGGGAGTGGAAACGATGGATGGACAGACGGTCGAGATGGGCGTCGGTGACGTGTCCTTCGGGGCTGATCAAGGCACCAGCGAACAGAACGGCCACCGTGGTCATCGCTCCTGGAC
>JBEDHF010000041.1:0-8267 GCA_041174245.1 Cyanobacteriota bacterium | reverse complement strand
GCCCCATGCCCATCTCGACAAGGTGTACAGCTGGCCGGAAGCGCAGAACCGCACCGGCACGATGGCGGAAGCCCTGGAGGCGAACCGGGCCGAGCACAACCTGCGCCAGGCCGATCGGGTGGCGGAGCGGGCCGAACGGGCCCTGCGGGAAGCCTGGCAGTTCGGCTTGCGGGCGATCCGCAGCCACATCGACAGCCTTGGTCCCGGCGCCGACCCCGCCTGGCAGGTGTTGCCCGAGCTGGCCGAGACCTGGCGCGATCGGATCGCCCTGCAGCTGGTGGCGATGGTGCCGATTGGGCACTGGAGCACCGCCCAGGGCGAAAACCTGGCCGCCGAGGTGGCCGCCAGGGGCGGACTCCTGGGAGGCGTGATCGGACCACCGTTCCGCCGCGGCCCCGGCGAGGCCAAGGCCCTGGAGGCGCTGGTGCGCCTGGCCGATCGCCACGGCTGCGGCATCGATCTGCACGTGGATGAAGGCGATGACGCCCCCGGACAGGGGGTCCGCCTGCTCTGTTCGGTGCTGGAGCGCCTTGGCCTGCGGCCACCGATCACCTGCAGCCATGCCGCCAGCATGGCGCTGCTGCCGGAACCGGCCCTGACGGCCCTGGCGGAACGGATGGCCGCCCTGGATCTGTCGGTGGTGGCGCTGCCGCGCACCAACCAGTACCTGCTGTCCCGCCAGGAAGGCAGGACGCCGCTGTTGCGACCACTGGCGCCGATCCGGCAGCTGCAAGCGGCCGGTGTCACCGTCGCTGTCGGCATCGACAACGTGCAGGACCCCTGGTTCCCCGGCGGCGATTTCGATCCACTGGCGCTGTTGCGGGATGCCGTGACGATGACCCACCTGCTCCCCTGGCAGCGCTGTGGCCTGGCCCCCTTCACCACCGCCCCGGCCCGGCTGCTGCAGCTGCCCTGGGATGGGGTGATCCGGCTCGGCGGCCCCGCTGATCTGATCGTGATCGAAGCCCATCGCTGGACAGAGCTGCTGATCCGATCACCGCAGCGAAGGGTGCTGCGCTCCGGATCGTGGCTGCCTGCGCCAGCCTGGCAGCAGCCAACAGCCGCGCTGCTTGGCACCAGTCCCACCCTGGCCTGATGCGATGACCCACCTCCCCACCGAGCTGCCCCCCCTGCCTGCACTGGCTGGGGAGGAGCAGATCGAGGCCGTGGCCCGCGATCTGGAGGACCTGCCCCTGGTGCGTGGCAGCGCCGAACTGGAACGACTATCCCGCGATTTCCACGAAGACTCGCCCGTGCTCACCCCCCTGCTCGCCGGCCGGGTGGCCCAGCTCGGGGTGCACGCCAGCAGCGTTGAGGCCGTGCAACGGGTGGCCAGCGCCTGTGTTCGCCACGCCGTTCCCCTCACGTTGCGCGGCGCCGGCACCGGCAACTACGGCCAGTGCGTACCGCTGGCCGGCGGCGTTGTGCTGGATCTGGCGGGGTTGAATCGCCTGCGCAGCCTCGATCCGACCACAGGCCTGTTCACCGCGGAAGCGGGCATCGGCCTGGCGGATCTCGATGGTCAGCTCCGCCAGGCCGGCCGCGCCCTGCGGCTGCAACCGAGCACGGCCCGCAGCGCCAGTCTGGGTGGCTTCGTCGCCGGGGGTTCTGGCGGCCTGGGATCGGTGCGTTGGGGCTTCCTGCGCGATCCGGGCCATCTGCTCGGGCTTGAGGTGGTGACCCTGGAGCCGGATCCGCAGCGGCTGGAGCTTGCGGCGGCGGCCAGCCGGCCGCTCAACCATGCCTATGGCTGCAATGGCATCATCACCGCCCTGACGATGGCCAGCACCGAAGCGGTGGCCTGGCAGGAGCTGGTGATCGCCTTCAGCGACTGGGAACGGGCCGTTGTCGCCAGCCGGATGATCGGCGAAGCGAGCCTGGTGCTGCAATCGCTCTGCCTGCTGGAGGCGCCCCTATGTGGGGCGATGCCCTGGCCCGGCGGCGTAGGCGCCAGCGACCGCGACCACCACCTGCTGGTCCAGATCAGTGCCGATGGGCTGCCCCTGCTCCAGACCTGGCTGGCCGAGCTCGGCGGCCGGCTGCTCTGGCAACGGCCGGCGGGCCATGGCCAGGGCCTGCCCCTGGCGGAACTGACCTGGAACCACACGACCCTGCACTGGTGCCGCCGCCATAGCGGCTGGACCTATCTGCAGCTGCTGCTTCCCCAGCCGGAGCTGGCCTGCCTGCAACACCTGAAGCAGGGCTGGGGCGATGACCTGCTCTGGCATCTCGAAGGGGTGCGCTCCCAGGGCGCCCAACGCCTGGCGGCCCTGCCATTGGTGCGCTGGCGCGGCGCCGAAGCCCTCGACCGCCTGATCGATCAGGTGCTCGCCCAGGGGGGGATCTGCTTCAACCCCCATGTGCTCACCGTCGAGGACGGGGGCCTCGGCGTGATCGATGCCGACCAGGTGGCCGCCAAAGCCCTCTACGACCCAAGCGGCCTGCTCAATCCGGGCAAACTGCGGGGCTGGTGGCAGCGACCATGAGCGCAGGCCTGGCGCCAGACCACCCCCTCAGCAGCCGAGGCTGGCGCGGGTGCTGACCCCCGTCTGAGGATTGGTGCCGCTGGCGCTCTGGCAGAGCTGACGCTGATCGGCGCGATCGATCAGGGCGTCGCTGAAATCCGCATTCACCACCGTGGCCCCATAAAAGCTGCTGCCGGTGGCGATCACCCCGACCAGGACCGCATCGGTGAGATCGGTGCCGCTCATGTCGACCCGATCGAGCAGGGCATCGGAGAGATCGGCACCGCTGAAATCGGCCTCCGCGAAGGCCCCCTGGGTCAGGATCGCTCCATGCAGGTTGGCGCCGGAGAAATCGGCGCCCCGCCCCACGGCCCCGGCAAAGGAGGCATTGGCCAGGTTCTGGCCATGAAAATCCTGGTGGCTCTGATTGGTGAGCGTGTAATCGACGCTGTCCTGAAACAGAGCTCGATCCTGCAGACCGACGCCGGTGCTGGTGTCGAGGGCCAGGACGCTGCCGGCCCAGCCGAACAGCAGCACCAGGACCACAGGCAGCAGGCAGAGCAGCCCCCGCAACCGGCCCGCAGGATGGGGGCGGGAAGAAAGCGGCCAGCCCAGGGGCGAGAACCGCGGCAGGACCCTGGAGAGCAGGCGCATCAACTTGGAACGTCTGTCTTCAGTGTGGCGCCCTCGCCTCCAGCCTGGGATCCGTAAACAGATCCGCCAGCAGATAGAGCGAGCCGGCCACGATCACCGGCGCCGCAGCCTGATCCGGCCCCGCCAGCAGCTGATCGAGCGCCAGCTGCGCCGTTGCCCCGGCCTGCATCTGCCCAGCCAGCTCCGGACAGGCCTGCTGCAGGCCCGGCAGATCCCAGCTGTTGTGGCCGAGCACCGGCACGATCCAGAGCCGATCCTGGGGGCGGATCAGGGCTCGCAGCATCGCTGGTGCCTGCTTGTTGGCCAGCATCCCGAGCACATAGCAACGGCCCTGATCGGGAGCAGAACAGGCGGCGGCGCGCCGATCGAGTTCCTGGCGCAGGGCGATCACCGCCGGTGGATTGTGGGCGCCATCCAGCAGCAGGGGCTGGCCCGACCATCGGGCCGGCTGCAACCGCCCAGGCCAGTGGGCGGCGCCGAAGGCGGTGGCGATCTGGTCGTCCGCCAGCGCCAGGCCGCGCTGCTGCAGGGCCCGGAGCATCCCCAGTGCCACCGCGCTGTTGGCCCGCTGCACCGCCCCTGGCAGCGATGGCATCCAGATCAAGCCATCCGCCGCCAGGCGCCCATCCGCCAGCGGTTCCGCCGGCTGCACCCAGCGCAGCTCGGCCCCGACCCGCTGGGCCTCCGCCGTGAGCACGGCTGCCACCGCTGCCGGCTGGGGCGCACTGATCGCCAGGGCGCCAGGGCTGAGCACGCCAGCCTTCTCGACGGCGATGCTAGCCAGGTCGGGGCCGAGCACCTCGCTGTGATCCAGGCCGATGCTGGCGAAACCGATCACCGGCCGCTGCTGATGGGCGGTGGTGGCATCGAGCCGTCCACCGAGACCGACCTCAAGCACCGCCAGATCGACGGCCGCCTCGGCGAAATGCACGAACGCCGCGACGGTCAGCCACTCAAACGGCGTCAAGTGATGGCGCAGACCACAGGCCTGCAGGCGCTCCAGCAGCCGCCGCAACGCCGCCGGCGCGATCGACTGACCGTCGATCCGCAGCCGCTCACACCAGCTCAGCAGGTGGGGAGAGGTGTAAAGACCGGTGCGATGGCCGGCATGGCTCAGGGCTGCCGCCACGAGGGTGCAGATCGATCCCTTGCCGTTGGTGCCGGCCACCTGCACGGCCAGGAAGCGCTGATCGGGATGCCCCAGCGCCGCCAGAGCCTCCTGCATCCTCCCCAGCCTCAGATCGATGCCCCGGGGTGCGAAGGGAGCAAACAGATCCTCGAAACCGTCGATCGCCGCTGCATCAAGGCAGCGAGCCGGGCCATCAGCAGGCTGGGGCACCAGGACCATGGCCTGGGGCTCAGCCCACCAGGCTCAGCAGGGCCCGCTCCAGCAGGGCCACCGCCCGGCGCAGATGGCGGCGTTGAATCACCAGCGGCGGCACGAAGCGCACCACCTGAGGACCGGCCGGCACCACCAGCAGGCCTTCGGCCATGGCCGCGAGGACGAGATCCGCCGCCGCCGGGCCATCCGAGCGCAGCACCAGACCCTGCAGCAAGCCCCAGCCACGCACACCCTCGAGCTGGCGGGGATGACGGGCCACCAGATCAGCGAGCAGGGCCTGAAGCTCCTGTCCCATCACGGCGGCGTGGTCCACCAGGCGTTGACGCTGCAGCTGCTCAACCACCGTCAGACCGGCCCGACAGGCGAGGGGGTTGCCACCAAAGGTGCTGGCGTGTTCGCCGGGACGGAAATGGTCGACAGCGGCCTTGACGGCGAGTGCTCCGATCGGGATGCCCCCCCCCAGTCCCTTGGCCAGGGTGATCGCATCGGGCTCAACGCCGAGGTGCTCGTAGCCCCAGAGACGGCCGGTGCGGCCGACCCCGACCTGGACCTCATCAAAGATCAGCAGGATGTTGCGGGCATCACAGAGCTCACGAATGCGGCGGAACACCGCCGGATCGCCGGGATGGACGCCCCCTTCACCCTGCAGCGGCTCCAGCAACACCGCCGCCACCCGCGGCCCTGCCGCTTCGCAGCTCTCGAGCAGGGCTTCAAAGGCGTGGATGTCGTTGTAGGGGAAGTAGCGGAATCCCTGCACCATCGGCTCGAAGCCCTGGTGATACTTGGGTTGACCGGTGGCGGTGACGGCCGCCAGGGTGCGGCCGTGAAAACTGGCCTGGGCGGTGAGGATCAGCGGCTCCTCGATGCCGCGCACCTGATGGCCGTGCTTGCGGGCCAACTTGATCGCCGCCTCGTTGGCCTCGGCGCCGGAATTGCAGAAGAACACCCGGTCGGTGCAGCTGTTGGCCGTGATCCAGCGGGCCAGCTGTTCCTGCTCGGGGATCCGATAAAGATTGGAGACATGCTGCAGCCGGCCAAGCTGATGGGCCAGGGCTCGGCGCATTGGCCGGCTGCTGTGGCCGAGGGTGCAGACGGCAATGCCGGCCACCGCATCGAGATAGCGCTTGCCCTGGCGGTCCCAGAGCCAGACCCCCCGACCGCGCACCAGCTCGATCGGGAAGCGGGCATAGGTGTCCATCACCGCGCTGGGTGCTGCTGCAGCGCTGGGAACAGCCCCAGCGCTGGCTGCGGAGGGGGGATCAATCGGCGGCTTCATCAGCACCGCGGCAGCGGGAAGGGATGGGAGCGGTGGGACTCGAACCCACATGCCCGAAGGCGCTCGATTTTGAGTCGAGTCCGTCTACCAATTCCGGCACGCTCCCTCATGGGCGAGTTTAGGGGGCGATCAGCCGCCCGTTCGCCGGATCGAGGCGCCGAGGCTGTTGAGCTTGCCCTCGAAATCCGCATAACCGCGATCGAGGTAAGAGAGGCCCTGCACGGTGGTGATTCCTTCGGCCGCCAGACCGGCCACCACCATCGCGGCCGAGGCCCGCAGGTCGCTGCCCTGAACAGGTGCGCCGCTGAGGCGATGGACGCCCTCAATGAAGGCGATGTTGCCCTGCATCCGGATCGAAGCTCCCATCCGCTGCAGTTCCGCCACGTGCTGCAGACGGTTCTCGAAGATGTTCTCCGTGATCACCGAGTTGCCCTCAGCCGTGGCGAGCAGGCTCATGAACGGCGCCTGCAGATCGGTGGGGAAGCCAGGGAAGGGTTGGGTGCGCAGATCCACGGCCTGGATCCTGTCGGCACGGATCGTCATGCCGAGACCGTCGCTCTCGAGGCGACAACCGGCCTGCTCGAGCTTGGTGAGCACCGCGCCGAGGTGCTCGGGAACCACCGGGGAGACCCGCAGCGTGGATCGGGTGATGGCGGCAGCCAGCAGGAAGGTGCCGGCTTCGATGCGGTCGGGAATGACGGCGTAATCCGCCCCATGCAGGCGGGACACGCCGACGATCGTGATGCTGGGGGTTCCGGCCCCGCGGATCCTGGCCCCCATGGCGATCAGCAGCCGGGCCAGGTCGGTGACTTCAGGCTCCTGGGCCGCGTTCTCGATCACCGTTTCGCCATCGGCGAGGGCGGCGGCCATCATCAGGGTCTCGGTGGCGCCCACACTGGGGCAGTCGAGATGGATGTGGCCACCGCGCAGGCGATGGCCCCGACCGGGCACCACGGCCGAGACGACACCGTGCTCAATCGTGACCTGGGCACCCAGAGCCTTCAGACCCTTGACGTGCTCGACGACCGGACGGGTGCCGATCTGGCAGCCACCGGGAAGGGGCACCCGGGCCAGACCGGTGCGGGCCAGCAGCGGGCCGATGCAGAAGAAGCTGGCCCGGAGGCTGTTGACCAGGTCGTAGGGCGCTGAGGTCTGGTTGAGACGATCGGCCTGGAGATCAATGCTGTCGTCACCGCGACGGACCGTGACCCCGAGCGCCGCCAGGATCTCGCCCATGGCGGTGATGTCGGTGAGCGGAGGCACGTTGCGCAGACGCAGCGCATCGTCGGTGAGCAGGCAGGCCGCCATCAACACCAGGGCGGAATTCTTGGCACCACTGACACGCACCTCCCCGGACAGCCGCCGGCCGCCGGCAATCTCAAGCTGGGGGAGAGAGACGCTCTGAGACGGGACAACCGACACGGTCATGGCTGGGCGGGTCCCGGAGATGGGCGAATCTTGACAAGAATTTGTGAGACCGTCTAGACGTCCGGCCCTCGAACTGTCTTCGAGCACCACCCCTGGCGAGATCGGTCGCTCGATGTTTTAAGATCTGGAGGTCGGGTTGATCCCGGCGCCTCGCAGGCTCCCGCCAGAGACTGACGAGATCCCCACATGCGGATGTGGCGGAATTGGTAGACGCGCTAGTTTCAGGTACTAGTGGCAGCAATGTCGTGGGAGTTCAAGTCTCCCCATCCGCACTGACAAGCCCGGCTCCGGCCGGGCTTTTTTATGGCTGACAAGCCCGGCTCCAGCCGGTTTTTCTGGCTTGAAAGCCCAGCGCAGGAGAGGCGTGTTGATGGGCTGAACGCCTGACCCCGTCCGCTGATGGATCGTGGCCGCCACGATGGCCGCCGCCCTGGCCCCAGCCTGAATGTGGGCAGGGCGGCGCGGCGGCCAGAGCCGCAGGCGTAACGGCTGAAGGGGCACGCGTGCCGTCCGTTCACCCCCGAGCGTTGACGCCATCCCTCGGGCTGCCAGGGTGAGCAGAGAGTGCCACCTGCCGATGCTCGTTCTCAAGATCACCAATGCCCAGGAGGTGGTCAGCGCCAAGCTGGGGAAGTTCCTGGCCAGCCTCACGCCCGAATCCCTCGATCGCGACACGGTCGAGGATGTGCTGATCAAAAAGCTGATCGAGAACCTGGCCGCTGAAGGCCTGCATGGTGAGGTCGCCGCCGTCCGCGGGCTCGATCTCCATGACAACGATCTGCTGATTCAGGACCGGCTGCACCTCCGCCGGCACCACACCTTCTGAACCGCCGCGCCTTGGAGCCGATCACCAGCCGCCGCAATCCCCTGGTCGGGCGCCTGCGGGCCCTGCATCAGGCCCGGGGACGTCGCGACCAGGAGCGACTGCTGCTGGAAGGAACCCATCTGCTGCAGGAGGTGCTCCGTCTGGGCCTCAGCGCCGACCTGCTGGTGGCCACACCGGCCTGGATCGAGCGACACCCGGAGCTGCTGAAGAGCTGTGAGGCGATCGAGCGGATCATCCCCGTGTCCGCAGCCGTGCTGGAGGCGATCGCTACCACCG
>JBEDHF010000040.1:0-6326 GCA_041174245.1 Cyanobacteriota bacterium | reverse complement strand
AACATCATCTATGCGGCGCTCACCTCCTTCGCCCAGCGCAATCTCAAACGCAAGATCGCCTACAGCTCGATCAGCCACATGGGCTTCGTGCTGATCGGTATCGGCAGCTTCAGCGATCTGGCCACCAGTGGCGCCATGCTGCAGATGGTGAGCCACGGCCTGATCGGCGCCAGCCTCTTCTTCCTGGTGGGCGCCACCTACGACCGCACCCACACCCTGCAGCTCGACGAGATGGGTGGGGTGGGTCAGAAGATGCGCAAGATGTTCGCCCTCTGGACCGTCTGCTCGCTCGCCTCCCTCGCCCTGCCGGGAATGAGCGGCTTCGTCTCCGAGCTGATGGTGTTCGTGGGCTTCGCCACCAGTGAGGCCTACAGCCTCAGCTTCCGGATCGTGATCGCCGTGCTGGCAGCCATCGGCGTGATCCTGACGCCGATCTACCTGCTCTCGATGCTGCGGGAGATCTTCTTCGGCAAGGAGAACGCCGAGCTGGTGGCCCACAGCCAGCTCGTGGATGCCGAGCCGCGCGAGATCTACGTGATCTCCTGCCTGCTGGTGCCGATCATCGGCATCGGCCTCTACCCGCGCCTGCTCACCGACAGCTACCGGGCCTCGATCGAAGCCCTGGTGGGCCGCGAAATGTCGGCCATGAGCCGGATCCAGCACCCGCCGGGAGCGGCCGTGATGCGACCGGCGCCATTCGGGCTCCTGCCCGTAAAGCTGCTGCAGGCTCCGGTTGTGCCCTCCAGCCTCCGGCCCTCGGCCGCCAGCTGATTCGGCCTCTGGCCAGAAGCTGGCCCCGTGCGTACGCTCCTTCTCCAGAACAGCTCGATTCCATGACCCAGCTGAACTTCCTGCTGATCTTCAGTTTTGGTCTCGCCATGGTGACCTTCACCCTGGAGAACACCGCCCCAACGACGATTCGCTTCCTGCCCGGTGTGACCACCACCCTGCCCCTGGCGGTGGTGCTGCTGGTGGTCGGCGGCATCGGTGCCACCGCCGCCTGGATCTACGCGGTCTGGTCGGGCGTGGTGCGCAAGGTGGAACGGATCCAGGAACAGAGCGAACTGGAAGCCCGTGAGGTGCGCATCCGCGAACTGGAAGACGACGTGCAGCGTTACCGCGCCACCGTTGATGCCCAGCTCGGTCTGCTGCCCGCCGCCGGCGGCAGCTCCGGATCGTCGATCGCCCAGGGCGAACTGGTCAGCGACTGAACGTCCGGGTACCGTGCCCTTCAGTACGGGATCGGCAGTGGCTGAAGGGCAAGGCGCCAGGCTGGCGATCCGCTTGCTGCAGGATGCCGCTGAACGGGGCGACCTGGATCCCTGGGACGTGGATGTGATCGCCGTCATCGACGGCTTCCTCGACCAGCTGCGCCAACGGATCACGGTGCCGCACCTGGTGGGTGCCCTCAGCACTGGCGGCGGCGGCGGCAGCTACGAGCAGGACCTGGCCGAGACCAGCGAAGCCTTTCTGGCCGCCTCGGTGCTCGTGGCCCTGAAGGCGGAGCTGCTGGAGGCCGCCACCTTTGCCTTTGAGGAGGTCCTCGAGGATCCGTTCGCCGAGGAGGAGGGTGATGGCGACGGCAGCTGGCAGCCCAACCTGTTTGCCCTGCCCCGTCGGCCGGAGCGGCACCTGCTGCGCCGTCCCGTGGCACCGCCACCGCTGCAGCGGCCGGTGACGCTCGGCGAACTGATCCGCCAGCTCGAGGAGATCGCCGAGCGCCTCGAGAACGACGAAGGCCGCGTCCGTCAACGCCAGCCCCGCGGTCGCCGCTACAGCGAGCGCGAGGCGATCGAGCAGGTGGCCGCCCTGGCCCACCGCGAAAAACTGCCCGAAACCACCGCAGCCCTGAGCCGCTTTCTGCAGGACTGGCCGTCGGCGCTGGCCTGGGTCAGTTTTGAGGTGCTCGTGCAGGCCTGGGCCGAGGTGGCGCCAGAGGACCTCGACAGCGACCGGGTGGGGGTGTTCTGGGCTCTGCTCTTCCTCAGTGCCCAGGGCCGGATCGAACTGGAGCAGCAGGGGGGCCTGTTCGGACCGCTCAGCCTGCGGCGCCTGGCCCTGGCGGTGGTCGATCCCCAGCCGAGTGCTGCTGCCGAGCCCCTGCTCGACCAGGAAACGACGCCCCTGGCCAGCTGAGGGGCCGGCTCGCCCCCGGCGGGTGGGTGCTGGTGATTCCCTAGGCTGCGCGTCACTCCTTTGAGCGAGACAGGCGCCGATGAAGGCGATGATCCTGGCCGCCGGCAAGGGGACCCGGGTGCGGCCCATCACGCACACGATCCCCAAGCCGATGATCCCGATCCTGCAGAAACCCGTGATGGAGTTTCTGCTGGAGCTTCTGCGGCAGCACGGCTTCACGGAGGTGATGGTCAATGTCTCGCATCTGGCCGAGGAGATCGAGAACTATTTCCGCGATGGTCAGCGCTTCGGCGTTGAGATCGCCTACAGCTTTGAGGGGCGGATTGAAGATGGGGAACTGATCGGTGAAGCGATGGGCTCCGCCGGAGGCCTGAAGAAGATCCAGACCTTCCAGCGCTTCTTCGATGAAACCTTCGTGGTGCTCTGCGGCGATGCCCTGATCGACCTCGACCTGAGCGAAGCGGTGCGTCGCCATCGCCAGAAAGGGGCCCTGGCCAGCATGATCACCAAGCGCGTCCCCCGCGACCAGGTGAGCAGCTACGGCGTGGTGGTCACCGATGCAGATGGTCGGGTGCTCTCCTTCCAGGAGAAGCCCTCCGTGGAGGAGGCCGCCAGCGACATGATCAACACCGGCATCTACATCTTCGAGCCGGAGGTCTTCGATCACATCCCCAGCGGCGAACCCTTTGACATCGGCGCCGATCTGTTTCCACGGTTGGTGCAGGCCGGCGCACCGTTCTATGCCCTGCCGATGGAATTCGAGTGGGTGGATATCGGCAAGGTTCCCGACTACTGGCAGGCGATTCGCAGCGTGCTGCAGGGACATGTGCGCCAGGTGCAGATTCCTGGCAAGGAGGTGCGGCCCGGCATCTTCACTGGCCTGAATGTGGCGGCCGACTGGGATCAGATCACCGTCAAGGGGCCGATCTACGTGGGTGGCATGACCCGGATCGAGAACGGGGCGACGATCATCGGCCCGGCGATGATCGGACCGAGCTGCCACATCTGCGAGGGCGCCACGATCGACAACTCGATCATCTTCGATTACTCGCGCATCGGCCCCGGGGTGCGTCTGGTTGAGAAGCTGGTGTTCGGTCGCTACTGCGTTGATCGCAACGGCGATCACTTCGACCTGCAGGAGGCGGCACTCGACTGGCTGATCACCGATGTGCGCCGCCAGGACCCGGTGGCCCCTTCGCCGCAGCAGAAGGCGATGGCTGAGCTTCTCGGCACCGATCTGGCGATCAGCGGCGCCAGCTGACGAGGCGTCGCTGAGGCTGGGCGCTGATGGGCATCCGCTGCATCAGAACAGGCCGGCTCAAGCCGGCGGCCTGGCCCGCCCCTACGCCGCCTCCAACCGCTCGACCCCGGCCAGCTCCAGGATCTCAGGGATGCGGTGCTCGGCCTTGATCGCCATCAGGTGCACCCCCTGGGCGATACCGCGGTAGGCCTGCACCTGTTCGGCGGCGATGCGCACGCCCTCGGTGGCCGGATCTTCAGCGGCGGCCAGGCGATCGATCAGGGCCTGGGGGATGCAGGCGCCGGGCACCACCCGGTTGATGAAGGCCGCATTGCGGGCCGACTTGAGCAGGAACACCCCCGCCAGCACCGGCAGCTCCAAGGGCGCCGCCAGCTCGCCCACAAAACGCTTCAGGGCCTCCGGCTCCATCACCATCTGGGTCTGCACGAAGCGGGCCCCGGCGGCGCGCTTGCGCTGCAGGCGACTGCGCAGGCCGCTCCAGCTGGGCGACTGGGGATCGGCGGCGGCCCCGGCGAACAGCGCCGTGGGACCATCCGCCAGCGCGCCCTCGACCGGATCGCGTCCTTCGTTGAGCGCTCGCACCAGCTGCAGCAGCCGCACCGATTCGAGCTCATTCACGGCCCGGGCCGTGGGTTGATCACCGGCCCGCACCGGATCGCCGGTCAGGCAGAGCAGGTTGCGGATGCCGAGGGCATGGGCACCGAGCAGATCGGCCTGCAGGGCAATCCGATTGCGGTCGCGGCAGGTCAGCTGCCACACCGGCTCCACACCGGCATCCAGCAGCAGCCGACAGACCGCCAGGCTGCTCATCCGCATCACCGCCCGCGAGCCATCGGTGACGTTGACGGCATGGACCCGACCGCGCAGCTGCAAGGCGGCCGCCAGGGTGCGACCAGCATCCCCGCCCCGGGGTGGGGTGACCTCAGCGGTGAGGGCGAACTGCCCCTGGGCGAGGGCCTGCTGCAGCAACAACGAAGGAGATGGACACAGCCCCTATCATCCGCCACGGGCCCATCAGCAACGGAGCGTGGCGAGAGGGCCGATTGCGTTCGCGCTGCCTACAGTGAGACCAAGGACGCGATGGCAGCCCGTCCTCCCTGATCCGTTCGCGTCGCGTCGATGGCAGAGGTCGCTACCCATGGCTGAACGCACCGAGCTCGGCCTGCCCCGCACTGGCCTCTCCGAACGCGAGCTGGAGATCATCGAACTGGTGGCCACAGGCCTCACCAACCAGGAGATCGCCCTGAAGCTGATGATCAGCAAGCGCACGGTCGACAACCACGTCAGCAACATCTTCACCAAGACCGGCGCCAAGAACAGGGTCGGGCTCGTGAACTGGGCGATGGACAACGGCAAGATCTGCCGCGACGGCTTCAACTGCTGCACCCTCCCCGGCCAGGAGCGCTGAGCAGGGCCCCGCGCCCCGTCGCCCAGCGGGCCAGGCCATGCCCTCAGCCGGCCCGATCCAGGGCCGCCAGCAACGGTTGGCGCTCTGCCGCACTCCACTGCGCCAGCGGGCGCCTGGCCAGGGCCGCATTGCTGAGGGCATGCTCGCCGGTGACCTCAAGGCTGCACCAGGGGGGCGGAGCGAGGGGATCCTCCAGGCTGGCCAGCTCCACCTCCGCCAGCACCAGCGGTGCATTGGCTCCCTCAAACACATCCAGCACCCAGTCACCACCGGGGAGATCGAGGCCGTAGCGCACCTTGGCGAGCTGCACGGGCGCCAGGGCCAGCATCGCCTCGGCATCGGCCACCGGAATCGGGTATTCGAACTCATGCCGGGCGATGGCACCGGCAGCAGCCTTGAGGGTGAGCCAGGCCTGATCGCCGGCGCCGAGGCGGACCCGCACGGTCAAGCCCTCATCGGTGGCCAGCAGATAGCCCTGGCGCAACGGCGTCTGCCAGCGGATGTGCTGGCGCCAGGCGCTGCCCCGCACCAGAAAGCGCCGCTCGATCTCCAGCGCCATCAACCTGACTCCATCGCGTCACCCTCCCATGGTCGCCCGCCGTTCCTTCGTCCGCTCTCCGCGCCCAGGCCGTCGCCCCTCCGTGCTGGGGCGGTTGCTGCAGCTCTCGCAACGCTGGATGCAGCTGCCCTGGGGAGCCTGGATCAGCCAACCGGGCCGGCGTCAGCAACCGCTGCTGCTCAACCCGCTGCAATTCAGCCGCCACTGGCGGGTGGTGCAGCTGGAGCGCTGCCTGACGCTCAGTTCATCGACGGCTCAGCGTCGGTGAGACTGCCGGCCCAGCGCAGCTTGCGGGTGAGGGTTCGGTAGTAGGAGGGCGCCTGCTCGAGCTCCACCAGCAGACAGTCATGGGGCGAGCGTTGAATCACGCAACGGTCACCGGGCTCCAGCACGGTGGCATGGGCGCCATCGTTCCAGAGTTTCACCGCCCGGCTGCCTTCGCCCAGCGGCCAGATGCTGAGGCGGGAGCGCGGCGGCACGACGATGGCGCGGCTGGAAAGGCTCATCGGGCAGATCGGATTGACGACGATCGCCTCGATGCCTGGATGCAGGATCGGACCACCGGCCGCCATCGCATAGCCGGTGGAGCCGGTGGGCGTGGCGATGATCAGGCCATCGCCCCGGTATTGATCGACCACCTCGCCATCGATCTCCAGCTCCAGCAGACAGGTGGGGGAGACGTCGTCGGAGGTGGGGCGGAAATAGAAGTCGTTGAGGGCGGAATGGAGGTCGGCCTCAGCACCGCTGCCGAGCAGGCTCTCCGGCAGGCCATCGCCCTTGTCGACCCCGGCCTGGAGCATCATCCGCCGCTCCAGGGCATAGCGGTCGTCGCGCAGGCGCTGCCAGAGGCTCTCGCTGCCTTCGCCGGCCGGGGCCGGATCGACGCTGCCGCGCAGCCGCAGGAAGCTGCGCTCATGGGTGAGGAAGCCGAGATGACCGCCGATGTTGAAGCAGAGGATCGG
>JBEDHF010000039.1:0-2593 GCA_041174245.1 Cyanobacteriota bacterium | reverse complement strand
GGTGCGCCTGCGCGGCCGCCCTCACACCGGACTTCTGGTCGCCCTGTTGGACGACTGTCCGGCTGAGGTGCCGCCGGAGGTTGTGCAGCCGATCGCTGCCCGTCTGCAGGCGGCGGCCCTCGATCCTGCCTGGCAGGACTGGATCACGACCGTGGCCGCCCAGTGCCACACCTCCTTGTTTCGCACCCTCAAGGCCGCCCTGCCGGCGGGCTGGCTGGGCCGGGCGCCCCGTCGTGCTCCTGCGCAGCCGAGGCCTCGCTGGTGGATTGAACGTCTCCAGGGTCAGGACGGCAGCGCCACCTGCACACCGCGCCAACAGGCCCTGCTGGATCATCTCGAGCGCCATGGCGGTGGACGCCGCCTCGATCGACTCTGCGGCGAGGATGGTTTCAGTCGCGCCGTGCTCAAGGCCCTGGAGTTGCGCGGACTGATCGGTCGCCGTGCCATCCAACCTGGCAGTGCCGAGGATCTCCCTGAAGCCCCAAAGCGCCCAGCCGGCCCTGCCGATCCTGCGCTCTGGCCGCAACTCAATCCGGCCCAGGCCGAGGCGGTGCAGCGCATTGACGTCGCAACCGATGGCAGCGAGCTGCTGCTCTGGGGAGTGACCGGCGCCGGCAAGACCGAGGTCTACCTGCGGGCGGTGGCGGCGGAGCTGGAGCGGGGGCGCCATGCGCTTGTGCTTGCTCCGGAAATCGGCCTGGTGCCCCAGCTGCTGGATCGCTTTCGCCAGCGCTTCCCGGGATGCGTGCTCGAGTACCACAGCGGTCTGGGCGATGCCGAGCGCCTCAGGGCCTGGCGCGCGGCCCTGGCGGCTCGCCAGGGGCCGCCTCTGGTGGTGATCGGCACCCGCTCGGCGGTGTTCCTGCCCTTGGCACCACTCGGGCTGATCGTGCTGGATGAAGAGCACGACAGTTCCTACAAGCAGGACAGTCCAATGCCCTGTTATCACGCGCGCGAGGTGGCCAGGCTGCGGATCGCCCAGCAGGGCGGGCGCCTCTTGCTCGGCAGCGCCACCCCTTCGCTGGAATCCTGGTGGCGCGCCCAAGCGGGCGGTTCCGTGCAGTTGCTGACGTTGCCGGAGCGCATTGGTGCCCGTCCCCTGCCGCCCGTGCGCGTGGTGGACATGCGCCACGAGCTCGCTGAAGGTCACCGTCGCCTGCTGAGCCGTGCCCTGATCGGCCGGCTGGAGTCCCTGAAGGAACGGGGTGAACAGGCCGTCGTGCTCGTGCCCCGCCGCGGCTACCACACCTTTCTCAGTTGTCGGAGCTGTGGCGAGGCCGTGGTCTGCCCCCATTGCGATGTCTCCCTGACGGTGCATCGGGTCGGCGAACGTCAGTGGTTGCGCTGCCATTGGTGCAACCATCGCCAGGAGCTTGGCGATCGCTGCAGCCACTGCGGCTCCACCGCCTACAAGCCTTTTGGTGCCGGCACCCAGCGGGTGATGGACCAGTTGATGACGGAGCTTGAGGGGCTGCGGGTGCTGCGCTTTGATCGCGACACCACCCGCGGCCGTGATGGCCACCGTCGCTTGCTGGAGCGGTTTGCGGCTGGGGACGCCGATGTGCTGGTGGGCACCCAGATGCTGGCCAAGGGCATGGACCTGCCGGCGGTGACCCTGGCGGCGGTGCTGGCGGCCGATGGCCTGTTGCACCGTCCCGATCTGCGGGCGGCTGAGCAGGGACTGCAGCTGCTGCTGCAGCTCGCCGGTCGTGCCGGCCGCGGTGATCGGCCCGGCGAGGTGCTGGTGCAGACCTACGCCCCGGATCATCCCGTGATCCGTCATCTCGTGGATGGACGCTATGGCCGTTTCCTGGAGGAGGAGCTGGCGATGCGGCGCGCCTCCTCGCTGGTGCCTTTTCAGCGGGCCTGTCTGCTGCGAATCTCAGGACCCGCGGCCAGCACCACGGCCACGGCTGCTGCCGCCCTGGCGGAGCGGATCCGGCCCCGGGTGATCGCCGAGGCCTGGTGGTTGCTCGGTCCGGCTCCGGAGCCGGTGGCCAAGGTGGCGGGGCGCAGCCGATGGCAGATCCTCCTGCATGGTCCTGGCGACGCGGCGCTGCCTCTACCGCCGGAGGCGGATCTGCGGCAGGCCCTTCCGGCTGGTGTCGGGCTGACGATCGATCCTGATCCGCTTCAGCTCTGAGCGGCGGCCAGGGGCGGCCAAGGATCAATCCGCCTGGTCAGGCTGGCAATTCAGGCCAGCCAAAACCCGCCTGCCGGCGCTGGCGCTGCAGCAGCAGCGCCGCCGGCAGCAGCAGCGCCACGGCCAGGGCCCCGAGGCCGAGGCGGCTCCAACGCCAGCAGCGCAGCTCCAGGTGGTTCAAGGATCCTGGGGTCAAGGACCAGACCACACCGTTCGTGCTGGCCACAGCCGCTTGGGGTTCGGACCGGCGGATCGCCCGTAGGGAGGTGTGCTGGAGCCCCATGGTCAGCTCCAGTCCCGGCAAGGCCTGGAGGCTGCTCAGGTCGAGATCCAGGTCCAGGTGTTGCTGGACACCGATCAGCCAGTTCCGCTCGTGCCAGTGCAGCGTCGGCGCCGCTATCGGCAGATCGGCCAGGTCGCTGGCCACCGTGATGCTGCCCGCGATCAGGT
>JBEDHF010000038.1:0-6546 GCA_041174245.1 Cyanobacteriota bacterium | reverse complement strand
ATCTTCCACCTCCAATGACCCTTTCGTCAAGATTGGGGAGCCCGCAGGGACGCCGACCGGTCCATGGCTGCCGCTCCGGCTCTGACGATTGCCTCGCTGCTCCGGGATCCCCGGTTGCAGGAGGCCTGCGCCCAGTGGCTGAAGGGCGGTCGTTACGAGTTGGTGCACCTGGATCCGGCGGCGGATCCGATCACAGCCCTGGAGCAGCGTCGCGAAGCCTTTGACGGCGTCCTGCTGGAGCAGGGGGTGCTCGATCCCACCAGTTACCGCCATCTCCACGATCGGGGTGTGTTGCTGCCGGCGGTGGTGATCGGTCAGGTCAGCGGCCGCACCGATTACCACGATGCGGAGGTTCATCTCCCCCCGGACCAGCTCGAGCAGCTCAGCTACAGCGTCGATGGCGCCATTTCCCGCTTCCTGCGTCGCGGACTGCTCGGGGCCTCCAGTGCGGCTCCAGGCAGCCGCAGCCCGAACACGCCCGATCCCTGGAAGCTGGCCAACCGGCTCAAGGATCGGCTCGGCTACCTGGGCGTGTTCTACAAGCGCGATCCCTCGCGCTTTCTGCGCAACCTGCCGGCGGATGAGCGCCAGGACCTGCTCGCTTCGCTGGAGCGCACCTACCGGGACCTGCTCGTCAGTTATTTCCGCGATCCGGCCGTGGCCAACCAGGCCCTGGAGAGCTTCGTGCATACGGCGTTCTTCAGCGATCTGCCGATCACCAAAACCGTTGAAATCCATATGAACCTGATGGACGGCTTCTGGAAACAGCTCAAGCTGGAGGGGCACAAGAACGACTTCCTCCAGGACTACCGCCTGGCCCTGCTCGATGTTATGGCCCATCTCTGCGAGATGTACCGACGCTCGATCCCGCCCGATGAGCCTCTCTCCGGTCGCCTGACGGGCGACCCCCTCAGCCCCGAACCCCGGGAGGTGACGTGATGAGTCCACGCAAGACCTACATCCTCAAGCTCTACGTGGCCGGGAACACCCCGAACTCGATGAGGGCCTTGAAAACGCTGCGCAACATCCTGGAAACCGAGTTTCAGGGGGTGTATGCGCTGAAGGTGATCGATGTGCTCAAGAACCCGCAGCTGGCCGAGGAGGACAAGATTCTGGCCACGCCCACCCTGGCCAAGATCCTGCCGCCGCCCGTTCGGCGGATCATCGGCGATCTGTCCGATCGCGAGCGCGTGCTGATCGGCCTGGACCTTCTCTATGAAGAGCTCAGTGGTCCAGGGACCGATCTGGAGGAGGACTGATCCATGGGCCATGGCCGCCTCCATCCCGTCCTCACCTCTGTGACCGCAGCGCCCCCCGACCGGGTGGCTCAGATCTGAGAGGCTCCGCAGCCGCCGCTGCCTTTCTCGCTTTCTTCCTTAGTGTTTCGTCAGGCCAACACCCGCCATGCAGGATCTCTCATCATTTGGCAATCCCCTGATGCAGGTGCAGAAGCTGCCCACCGGCATCGAAGGCTTTGATGACATCTGTCAGGGCGGATTGCCGATCGGCCGCTCCACCTTGATCAGCGGCACCTCCGGCACCGGTAAGACGGTGTTCTCCTTGCATTTTCTGCACAACGGAATCCGGCAGTTCAATGAGCCGGGCATTTTTGTGACGTTTGAGGAGTCGCCCTTAGATATTCTTAGAAATGCTTCCAGTTTTGGCTGGAATCTTCAGGAGATGCTCCAGAATAATAAGCTCTTCATTCTCGATGCATCGCCCGATCCTGAGGGGCAGGACGTTGCTGGTAATTTTGACCTCTCCGGCTTGATTGAGCGCATCAATTACGCCATTCGTAAGTACAAGGCGAAGCGGGTGGCGATCGATTCGATCACGGCCGTGTTCCAGCAGTACGATGCTGTTTCCGTGGTCAGGAGGGAGATCTTCCGTTTGATCGCCCGGCTGAAGGAGATCGGTGTCACCACGGTGATGACCACCGAGCGAATCGACGAATACGGTCCGATTGCTCGCTATGGCGTTGAGGAATTTGTTTCCGACAATGTGGTGATCCTGCGCAATGTGCTGGAAGGGGAGCGGCGGCGGCGCACGGTGGAAATCCTCAAGCTGCGGGGAACCACCCACATGAAGGGAGAATTCCCCTTCACGATGGGGGCCCATGGCATCAGCATCTTCCCGCTGGGGGCGATGCGTCTGACCCAGCGATCCTCGAATGTGCGGCTCAGCTCGGGCGTGCCCAGGCTCGACGAGATGTGCGGCGGCGGCTTCTTCAAGGATTCGATCATTCTCGCCACCGGTGCCACCGGTACCGGCAAGACGCTGCTCGTCAGCAAGTTTGTTGAGGATGCCTGTCGTAGCAAGGAGCGGGCCATCCTCTTTGCCTATGAGGAATCAAGAGCTCAGCTGCTGCGCAATGCCACCAGCTGGGGCATTGATTTTGAGCAGATGGAGCAGGACGGCCTGCTCAAGATCATCTGTGCCTATCCCGAATCGACGGGACTTGAGGATCACCTCCAGATCATCAAGACTGAAATCAGTCAGTTCAAGCCATCGCGGATGGCGATCGATTCCCTTTCGGCCCTGGCCCGCGGCGTCAGTCATAACGCTTTCCGGCAATTTGTGATTGGGGTCACCGGCTACGCCAAGCAAGAGGAGATTGCTGGCTTCTTCACGAATACCTCGGAAGAATTCATGGGAAGCCACTCGATCACCGATTCGCATATCTCCACGATCACCGACACGATTCTGCTGCTTCAGTACGTGGAAATTCGTGGCGAGATGGCCCGAGCCCTGAATGTGTTCAAGATGCGAGGCTCCTGGCATGACAAGGGAATCCGCGAATTCGTGATCACCGGCAATGGCCCTGAGATCAAGGATTCCTTCTCCAATTTCGAGCGCATCATCAGTGGTGTCCCCCATCGGATCACCACCGATGAACGCAGTGAGCTGGCGCGCATCGTCCAGGGGGTGGCTGCCGATGAGGGCTGAGGCGGCCAGCTGCTGAGCCGGTCTGGGCCCCGGGCTGCAGGCTTCAGACCAGCTCGCTGGCCATCTCGGCAATCTGCTGACGTTCGCTCAGCAGCCTCAGCTCATCGGCATCGGCATCCTCCAGCGGCAGGTCAAACCAGAAGGTGGTGCCGATGCCGGGTTCGCTGGCCATGCGGATCTGGGTGCCGTGTTTTTCAAGGATGCCGCGCACGATCGAGAGGCCAAGACCCGTGCCCACCTCGGTATGCACTGCATTCTCGACCCGGTAGAAGCGCTCGAAGATTCGCTCCTGATCCTCACGGCCAATGCCACAGCCGGTGTCGATGATCTCCACCCGCAGCCGGGGGAGCGGCGAGGTCAGATCGCAGGAAGGGTTCTCATTGGGAGCGGTGCTTGGTTCGATCCGGCAGAGATCGGGCCAGGGATAGGCGCGCAGCAGAATGCCGCCACCATCGCCTGTGAATTTCAGGGCATTGCCCACCAGGTTGTCGAGCACCTGAAGCAGCAGGTCGTAATTGCCGCGGATCCGTGGCAGGTGTTCATCGGCATCCAGCTGCAGCACCACCCCCTTGTCTTCGGCGTTGAGGCGGTAATTGCGCAGGGTCTGCTCCATCGCCGGACCCAGTTCCAGGGGCTCAAAGGTCCAGGTTCGATCCGATTCCAGCCGCGAAAGATCAAGGACATCGTTGACCAGTCGGGTCAGGCGATCGGTTTCAGCATTGGCGATGGCCAGGAATTCTTTTTTCTCGTCTTCCGTAAGCTGATCGCCGAGATCATGCAGGGTTTCAACATAGCTTTTGATGTTGAAGAGCGGTGTGCGCAGCTCGTGGGACACATTGCTGATGAAGCGACTCTGGGCCGCATTCAGTTCCACTTCGCGGGTCAGGTCCTGCACCGTCATCGCGATCCCTTTCAGCGTTTCACCGCTGGCATCCCGCACCGACTGCAGCACGATCCGCAGCGTTCGGGCCGGTTCGCCGATGCGGCAGCGCACATCGGTGCTGTCGTTGTCGCCATCGAGAAGGGAATCGAGGCATTGCTGCACCTCAATCGCCAGATCGTCGGGCAGCTCCTCCGGCAGGGCGCTGCCATCGAGTTTGCGACCCTCCCAGCGGAACAGGCGCCGGGCGGTGGGGTTGACCAGCACGATCCTGCCGTTGGCATCGAGGAGCACCGCCCCGTCGGCCATGGTGGCGATCAGGGATTGCTGCTTCACCTGAGCCGCCGTCAGTTCCTCGATGTTGGCGTCGTTGTAGGCCTCGAGCTGGGAGGCCATGTCGTTGAAGCCATTCAGCAGTTCTCCCAGTTCTCCGCCCACCGGTAGCGAGATTCGCGCCTTGAAGTCGCCACCGGCGATTGAGCGAACGCCCCGCAGCAGTTCCTTCACCGGCCGCGTGATCGTCAGGGCATTGAACACGGCCCCCAGGATCACCAGCACCCAGATCGAGATGAACACCGCCACCGTCACCTCGCGGGTGAGGGCGGCGCTGGCCACGAGGGCTTCATTGGGGTTGACGCCAAGGGCGAGCACGCCGAGGTAGCGCCCTTCGCTGACCATCGGCACGAAGACATCGGTGACCTGGCCGTCCGGGGTCAGGTGCTGGCGGATCAGGGGGTTCTGCGGACGCCGTTGCAGGTCGGCTGGAAGTTCCAGGCGCCGGCTCAGCAGCAGTTCGCTCGATCCGGACCGCCCCCCGATCGGGATCCCCAGGTAGATCACCCCGTCGGGATCGGCGAAAAAGATGTAGCGCAGGCTGCGGCTCGATCGCCAGAAGCGCTCGGCCACCTCCGCCAGTTCCCGATCGTGGCCTTCGGCCACCAGCGGCGTGACATTGGCGGCCAGCAGCAGCCCGAGGTCGCGGGCGAAGCGGGTGTCGCCCATCCGGGCATCCATCTGGATGCCATTGAGGGCGAAGAAGGTGATGCCCGTCATCATCAGGCTCACCACCAGGGTGGCCACCGCCAGCAGCTTCGTTTGCAGGCTGAATTCAGCCCACCAGCGCGCCAGCCTCTGGCGCCAGGTGCGGTCCTGGCCGGGCAGAACCTCGATCGTGGGAACTGAAGTCACGGCAACGGGGGGCGGCGGCGTCGGTCCGGGAACGCCGGCACCCTAGGAGCGCCGCACCTGGTGACCGATGTCCCGTCGGTAGGTCATGCCTTCGAAGTGCACCTGCTCGAGGCCGGCGTAGGCCCGTGCAAAGGCCTGATCGAAGTCGTCGCCCTGGGCCACCATCGCCAGCACCCGGCCGCCGGAGCTTCGGCAGGTGCCGTCAGCGTCGCGGCTGGTGCCGGCATGGAAGAGCTGCTGCTCGTCGCTCGGCTCCAGGGAGAGACGGATCGGATCGCCCCGGCGGATCTCGCCCGGGTAGCCGGCGGCGGCCACGATCACGCAGGCACTGCAGCGTTCGGCGATCGATAGCTCAGGTGCCTGATCGAGGCGGCCCCGCGCACAGGCCAGGAGCACCTGGGCCAGTTCCGGGCCCAGCAGCGGCATCAGCGTTTCGCATTCCGGATCGCCGAAGCGGCAGTTGAATTCGATCACGCTTGGCCCCGTGGGGGTGAGCATCAGGCCGGCGTAGATCACGCCGCGGTAGTTGATGCCCCGTTGCTGCAGGGCTGCCAGGGTCGGCTCGAGGATGGTGCGCCGCACCGCCGCCAGGCCATCGGCATCGAGGAGCGGTGCCGGCGCATAGGCGCCCATGCCACCGGTGTTCGGGCCGACGTCACCCTCGCCGATGCGTTTGTGGTCCTGGGCGGTGGGCAGCACCACCAGCCGTTCGCCGTCACTGAGGGCGAACACGGACACCTCCGGTCCGCTGGTGCGCTCCTCCAGCACCACGGCGTCGCCAGCAGCACCGAAGCGCCCGGAGAAGATCTCCTCGATCGCCTGGCGGCACTCCTCGACGGAGTCGGGCACGGTCACGCCCTTGCCGGCGGCCAGGCCATCCGCTTTGACCACCAGCGGCCGCTGTTGCTGCTCCAGTACCGCCAGGGCTTCGTTGCGGCTGGTCACTGCCCAGTGACCAGCGGTGGGGATGCCCGCCTCCACCATCAGGGCCTTGGCCCACTGCTTGCTGGCTTCGAGCTGGGCGCCGTCGGCACCGGGGCCGAAAACGGCGAGGCCATGGGCGCGTAGGCGGTCGGCCAGGCCTGCGGCCAGGGGCGCTTCAGGACCGATGACCACCAGATCAATCGCCTGCTCCTGGCAAGCCGCCAACAGGCGTTGATGGTCCTGTTCGCCGATCGGCAGCACCGTGCAGCCCGGCAGGCTGGCCGTTCCACCATTGCCGGGGGCCACGAACACCCGCTCCGTGTTGGGGCAGCGGGCCAGGGCCCAGGCCAGGGCGTTTTCCCGTCCGCCGCCACCGACCACCAGCACGTGCCGCACCGGCGGCAGTGGATCGGCAGAGGGATGGAGGCTGGTGCTGGCCATGGTCGGACTCAAGGAAGCGGCGCTGCAGCTCCAGGCCGGCACCCCACGGGCCCGGATCGTTCGGGTCCCTTAGGTTGTGGCCCGGAGCTGCCGACGCCGTGTCTTTCCTTCTTTACTGCCTGACCGGTTGTCGGACCACGGTCACCAGGTTGCCAAGGGTGACCAAG
>JBEDHF010000037.1:0-5123 GCA_041174245.1 Cyanobacteriota bacterium | reverse complement strand
CCCCGGGCCGATCTGGAGATCACCAGCATTGACGACCCCACGGCCCACCCACTGCATCAGTGGTTCAGCAGTGGCCGGATCATCCGCAACCGGGGCACGGCCACCGCCGAGCACGTGGTTCTCAGCGAGTATCTCCCCACGGCACTGACCCTGGAGAGCATCGAGGGGGCGGAATTCAGCGAGCTGATCAATGGGGCCCTGCGCCTGGAGCTCGGTGACCTGGAGCCCGGCGCAATGCGCGTCGTGTGGCTGAACGGGTCCGCCTCGGTTGCCGGCGCCCTGAGCAGCCACAGCGAGATCAGCAGCAGCAACGACGACGCGGACCCCTTCAACAACGTCACCAGCAACGTCTTGCGGATCGAGGCCGGCTCACCCGCGCGCACGGATCTGCAGCTGACGCTCCAGACCAGCAACGGCGCCCCATCCGTGGGGGAGAGCCTGACCCTGCGGGTCACCCTGAGCAACGAGGGACCCGGGGATGCCGCCGGCCCCCTGGTGGCCCTGCCCTGTCCTGAGGGGCTGGTGCTGGAGGCGATCGAAGCGGAACGCGGAACCTACGACCCATCCACGGGACTGTGGGACGTGGGCAGCCTCGGGCTGGGAACCAGCACGGTGCTGCAGCTGCGGGCGCGGGTGCGCCAGGCCGGCCTCTGGCTGGCGACGGCGGAGCTGGTGGCTCAGGCCGACATCGACCGCGATTCCGATGCCGGCAACGGCCGCGTGGCCGAAGACGACCAGGCCACGGTCGCCATCCGCGCCAGCAGCGGGCCGGTGCTCGGCGTGCAGACCATCCACGGACCTCGCAGCGTGGTGGCCGAGGCGTTCGGGCCGATTGCCATCCCCCTGAGCGGCTGCGATCCCTGGGGTGCCAATCGGATGGAAGGGGGCGAGCTGGCCCTGCACTTCGACAGCCGCGCCCTGCGCTTCGGGAGCATCAGCCAGAGCCTGCGCCCCCTGGCGGGGGCCCCGGTGGTGGAAGACGACGACGATGATCGCGACGGCAATCCAGCCACGGACCGTCGGCTGATCGTCCGCTGGCAGGACCAGCGTCGGAGCGGCAGCGGACAACTGGGCACCACAAGGCTCCTGACCGCCAACTTCCTGCCGATGGCGGGCCTGAGCGACACCTTGATCGGCCTCTCGAGCGGAGCCACCATCGCCGGCCTCGGCTTCGTCGGTGATCCGATCGCGGTACAGCGACGCCCCTGGACCCTCGACATCGATGGTGATGGCCAGATCTGGAGCTACACCGATGGCACCCTGCTGCTGCACTTCGGCTTCGGGTACGAGCCAGACCCCAACCAGACCCGTCAGATGGCGGGGCAGGCGGCCCGACGGACCAGCCCTGCTGCGATCGCCGCCTACCTCGAGGAGGGGCTGCAATCCGGCGCCCTCGATCTCGATGGCAACGGCCGCTTTGAACCCCTCACCGATGGGGTGATGATGCTGCGCTTCATGGACGAACTGGCCCAGGGCGACCAGCTGACCGCCGGCGCCCTGGCGGCGGATGCCACGATCACCGACAGCAACGTGATCACCGCCCACCTGCAGCGGCTGACCACCCTGCTCTGACCACCGGGTCGGGGCAGCCACCCTTCCCCCGCTCCGATCCCCATGCCCCCGATCAGGCTGCGTGCCCTGCTGGCCTGTCTACCCCTGGCGCTCTGGCCGCTCGCCATCGCCAGCCCGGCACGGGCGATCGAGGAGGTGGTGGTGCGGCTGCCCCTGGTGGACACCGACTTCGTGGTCAAGCTCGATGACGTGACCAGTGCGGCCGCGCTCTGGCAGGGCAACGGCGATCTGGCCGAGCTGAATGCCGCCAGCGACGGCGCCCTCACCAACCGGGTGCTGAGCCTGTTCAACGATCCCCTGCCCCTGGGCCAACCACGCCAGGCGGAAGCGTTGCTCGATAACGGCATGGCCCAGCAGGCCTTGCTGCTGCTGTCGTCCCTGATCCGGGTCGACGATCTGCCGCAGGGCCTGAGCGACCAGCAGGTGCTCACGGCCCTGCAGCAGGCCAGCCGCCAGGGGCCACCCACCCTGCGCACCTTTCTGGAGGCCCTGCCGGGCCAGCGGGCCAGGATCCGCGTGCATGAAGCCTTGCTGGCCCTGCAGCAGCTGCTGGCCTTCCGCCTGCTGGTTCAGCAGCTTCTGCAGGCCCTGAACACAACCTCCGGTCCGGCGCTGCAGGGATCAGCGGCCCTGCTCAATCCCGGTCCGGCGCCGCTGCGGCGCTTCGAGGTGGCCCTGCCGGTGCGGCACCGTCCGCAGCCGCTACAGGTGGTGCTGGTGCAACCCACCAGCGGCGCCAACGGCCAGCTGGTGGTGATCTCCCATGGCCTCTGGGACAGCCCCGAAAGCTTCCTCGGCTGGGCCGAACACCTGGCCAGCCACGGCTACACCCTGCTGCTGCCCCGCCATCCCGGCAGCGATCAGGAGCAGCAGCAGGCGATGCTGGCCGGAAAGACGCCACCGCCCTCGCCCGAGGAGCTGCGCAACCGGCCGCTCGATGTGATCGCCAGCCTTGATGCCGTCGCTGCCGGCAGCATCGCCGGCCTGAATCGGGTGCGCACCGACCAGGTGACGGTGATCGGCCATTCCTGGGGCGGCACCACGGCGCTGCAGCTGGGCGGGGCCCGGCCCTCCGATCGCCAGCTGATCCAACGCTGCCAGAACCTCGACGATCCCGATCGCAACCTCAGCTGGGTGCTGCAATGCAGCTTCCTGAACTCGGCCGATCAATCCAGCCTGGCTGATTCGCGCGTCACCAGCATCATCGCCGTCAGCCCGGTGGTGAGTCTGCTGTTCAACCCCAACAGAGACGGGCGCAATCTCCAGGCCCGAACGCTGCTGATCAGCGGCAGCAGCGACTGGGTGGCCCCCTCCGGACCGGAGGCGATCGATCCCTTCCGCCTCCACGGCAACCCGGCGCAGCACCTGGTGCTGGTCGACAAGGGCGACCACTTCAACCTGCGGCGCGGCAGCGGCGAAGGCGGCGGCCCGCTGCGGGGACTGATGCTGGCCTGGCTGAGCCAGCCACAACTGGCGCCCACGGGCTGGCAGGAGAGCGAACTGCCGCTGCTGGATGTGAGCCTTGCCGTGCTGTCGTCCAGTCCGCCGGCCACTGCAGCACCGGTCAGCCAGGGGCCCTGAGGCCCGGCAGGCATTCAGGGAGGCGTCAGCTCGCCGCTTTCACCGGCATGCACCGTGTTGCTGTCCGGCATCCAGTAGCTCAGATCCTGATACCAGAACGGTCGACCGGCGACCCGCTCCATCGTCAGGTTGGTGCCGGCCATGGCAGTGGCCAGGCGGACCAGCTCGACGGGCGAGAGATCGGTCTTGATGTCCTTGCCGGCGATCGCCAGCAACTGGGGCAGACGCGGCAGGGTGGCGGGCTCCGCCAACTTGCGGAAGAGGGCGTTGAGCACCAGCTTCTGCCGCTCCATGCGGCCGATGTCGCCGAGTTCGTCGTGGCGGAAGCGCAGGAATCCCTCCAGATCGTTGCCGCGCAGCAGCTGGCGGCCGGGATAGAGATCGATCACCAGATCCTGGCTGCGATCGACGTAGGCCATGCGCTTGGGCACCTCCACCTCCACACCGCCCAGGGCATCGGCGGCGTGCTGCACGGCATCGAGATTGACGATCACATAGTGATCAGGCGCTGCTCCCAGCAGCCGTCCGAGCTCGCTCTTGACGGCCTCAATGCCGCCGCTGGCATACAGGGCGTTGGCCTTGAGCACGCCGTAGCGGTCGGATTCGATGAAGGTGTCCCGCGGCACCTGGGTGACCGTGGTGCGGCCATCACCGAGCTGCACGTTGAGCATCACATCGGTGTTGGCGGCCACCTTGTCGGTGCCGAGCACCACGATCCGCCCCTGCCCGAGCCACAACGGTGACACCAGCCGGCCGAGGCCACCGGAGGGATGCAGCCAGCTGGCCAGCAGCGGATTGAGCAGCTTCGGCAGGGGGCCCGTCAAGCCGTAGCCGAGCGCCAGTCCAAGCGCAAAGGGAATCAGGGGCTGAGAGCGTCGTTGCCGGCCGCGGCCATCACGCCGTGGACCGGGAGGCCGACTGCCGGCACCACCGCCACTGCCACCACTGCCAGAGCCGCCACCACCGCGACGCTCGCCACGACCATCCCGGCCGCGGGAGGGGGTCGTCTGGGCGGCGTCGGTGCGCTGCTGGCGGTTGCCGCGGCGCTCCTGGCCCCGATCGAGCAGCATCTCCGGTCGCTCGCTGCCGCGCTGCCGCCGACGGGCCGCGACATCATCGACTGGGCGACGGTCGATCCGGGAGCGGCGACTGGGTTGGGCCTGGGACATGGACGCCTTTGCTGGGCGCACCTTAAGGGGCCAGACCCCGCTTCACCAGGGGGCTCAGACCACGGAATCGAGCTGGATGCAGGCCGCTGCCGCATCGGCGCGGCGGCGTGCCTCCGCCTCGGTGGCCCCCAAGGCCAGGGCCACGCCCATCCGTCGCCAGGGACGGGCTTCCGCCTTGCCGAACAGCAGCACCTCCGTCTCCGGCTCCGCCAGGGCTGCCGCCACCCCCTGATAACGCACCGCTGCGGCGGCTTCAGGGGCCAGGATCACGCGGCTGGCGGCCGGTCCGAGGGAGCGGATCGCCGGGATCGGCAAGCCGAGCACTGCCCGCAGATGCAGGCTGAATTCGCTCAGGTTCTGCCCCACCAGGGTCACCAGGCCGGTGTCGTGGGGGCGGGGGGAGAGCTCCGAGAACACCACCTCCTCCTGGCCGGGCTCACCGCAGAGGAAGAACTCGACGCCGAACAAGCCCGCGCCGCCGAGATGATCGGTGACCTTGCGGGCCATCGCCTGGGCGGCGGCCAGCTGGGCGGGCGTGATCGCCGCCGGCTGCCAGCTGCACTGGTAATCGCCCCGCTCCTGGATGTGCCCGATCGGCGGGCAGAACAGGGTGGGTCCCTGCCAGGGCTTGACCGTGAGCAGGGTGATCTCCAGATCGAAGCGCAGGAATTCCTCCACGATCACGCGGCTGCCCACGCCCCGGGCACCGGCCTGGGCCGCCTCCCAGGCCGCCGGGATCTCGGAAGGCCCGTGCACCACGCTCTGGCCCTTGCCCGAGGAGCTCATCACGGGTTTCACCAC